>JBBSBI010000044.1:0-29763 GCA_038251425.1 Polyangiales bacterium | reverse complement strand
GTCCACTGTCACAATGATTTGGGGCTTGCCGTAGCCAATAGCCTAGCTGGCATCTCCGCTGGCGCCCGCCAAGCCGAGGTGACGATCAATGGTATCGGTGAACGCGCTGGCAATACTTCGCTTGAAGAAGTGGTGATGACGCTGCACACGCGGCACCCACTCTTCAAACTGAATACGGGCATCGATACCACGCAGCTCACTCGAACGAGCCGTTTGGTCAGCACGCGGACGGGCATCGTTGTGCAGCCTAATAAAGCCATCGTCGGCGCCAACGCCTTTGCGCACGAAGCAGGCATCCATCAAGACGGCATGCTCAAGCATGAGGAAACGTATGAAATCATGCGTCCCGAGACGGTCGGTGCGGCGAAAACACTGCTCGTTCTAGGCAAACACTCCGGACGCCACGCGTTTGCAGTGCGTCTGAAAGAGCTAGGTCATCCACTCGACGGTGAACCCCTTGATAAGGCGTTCGACCGCTTCAAGGTTCTGGCCGATAAGAAAAAACGGATCACGGATGCTGACCTCGAGGCACTGGCTGCCTCTGAGATGAGTCGCGGACCAGAGCGTTATTCGTTGTTGGGTTTGCAGGTAACCTGTGGAAATCCTGGGCTTGCGACAGCCACGGTCCGTATCAAGGGGCCTGATGGCGAGATCCAGACCCAAGCCGCCGTGGGCACCGGGCCGGTACACGCCACATTCATGGCGATCGATTTGGTCGTTCAGGCTCCTGCCGAGTTGTTGGAGTATTCGATCAACGCGGTGACAGAGGGCATTGATGCTCTTGGCGAAGCTTCGGTTCGCGTACGAGCGGGCAAGACAGGAACCGTGAACGCGCAGCATGGGCACGGACATGCGGCATTGGTCCATGGGCACGCTGCCGACAGCGATGTGCTCATGGCGAGCGCGAAAGCCTACCTCTCAGCCCTGAATCGCGTGCTCGCGATCGCTGCCGACCATTCATCAGAGTCCGGAGTGGATTCTGATGTCAGCCCGGTAGCTCGACCCACAGGCACCGCGGAATAGCGGCTCAGATGACACCCCGATTCGTACAAATCTACGACACCACGCTTCGCGATGGCACGCAGCGGGAGGGCATTTCCTACACGGTGCTCGACAAGCTGCGCATAGCTCGGCGTCTCGACGCGTTGGGCATTTCGTACATCGAGGGAGGATGGCCTGGGTCGAATCCGAAAGATGCGGAGTTCTTTCAGCGTGCTCGCGAGGAGCACTTTAAGCAGGCCAAGCTCACTGCATTCGGGATGACACGGCGCGCCTCGCACCCCCCCGAGGAGGATCCGAACCTGAAAGCCCTGCTGGAAGCTGCCACGCCAGTGTGCACGCTTTTCGGAAAGAGTTGGACGCTCCACGTCACAGAAGTTCTTAGAACCACGCTGGATCAGAACCTGTTGATGATCGAAGATTCCGTGCATTTTCTCAAGAACTCGGGGCGCGAAGTCATCTATGACGCCGAGCATTTCTTCGACGGTTACGCTGCAGATCCCAAGTACGCCCTTGAGACGCTAAAAGCAGCGGCGCGTGGCGGCGCCTCAGTCGTCGTCCTTTGCGACAGCAATGGCGGCACTCTGCCCTGGCAAATTGAAGAGTTAGTACGGATCGCCATCAACAGCGTACCGATTCCTATCGGGATCCATGCCCATAACGATGCGGGGTGTGGCGTCGCTAACACCCTCGCCGCGGTCCGCGCTGGAGCCGTGCACGTCCAAGGCACCGTGAATGGCTACGGCGAACGCTGCGGAAACGCGAATCTCTCAGCGATCATCCCGAACCTTGAGCTCAAGCTCGGTGTGAGCTGCGTTCCGCCCGGCAAAGTTCGGGACATCAGCGAGCTTTCACGCTTCGTGTCGGACGTCGCGAACCTCACCTTCGACGAACACGCCCCCTACGTGGGCCACAGCGCCTTCGCACACAAGGGCGGCGTGCACGTGGCCGCCATGCGTCGCCACCCCGACAGCTACCAACACATTGCCCCCGAGTTGGTCGGCAACAGCATGCGCGTCGTCGTGAGTGAGCTCTCTGGTAAAGGCAACATCCTCAGCAAAGCCGAGGAACTCGGCTTACAGGGCCAGTTCGGCGACGAAGGCGAAGCGCTCCAAGAGGTGAAAGACGCCGAAGCGCGCGGGCTCTCGTTTGAAAGCGCTGAGGCCTCACTCGGGCTCCTGCTTCGAAGGCGTGAGCCTGACTACGTTCCGCCCTTCTCGATCCTCGATTATCACGTGATGGTGGGTCGACGCGCCGGCTCAAGCGAGACGTTTGCGGAAGCGACCGTTAAGTTGCGCATCGGCGACCAGGTCGCTCACACGGCAGGTGCCGGCAACGGCCCGGTGAGTGCCCTCTCGGATGCGCTCTTGAAAGCGCTCACGCCCGTATTCCCGCATGTATCTGACGTTCATCTAGCAGATTACAAAGTTCGCATCCTCGACAGCAAGGCAGGAACCGAAGCCATCACACGTGTGTTGATTGACAGCCACGACCAAGCGGGTGGTTTTAGCACTGTCGGAGCCTCACCGAACATTATCGATGCCTCGCTGGCCGCACTGGTGGACAGCCTTGAGTTTTACCTACTAAGAAGCTCACCCGAAACGAAACCAGCGAGCATTCCGGCACCCAAGGCCGGCGCGTAAGCCAGAGAAGCGGAAGCCCCATGAAAGCCAAAATCGTACTCCTGCCAGGTGATGGCATCGGCCCTGAAATCGTTGACCAAACGCGGCAAGTTTTAGAAGCCGTTGCCGGCAAGTACAGCCATGAATTTTCGTTCGAATCTCATCTGATCGGTGGTATCGCGATCGACGAAATCAAAGAACCGCTGGCTGATTCAACGATCGAAGCCTGTAAAGCCGCCGATGCGGTGCTACTTGGAGCCGTGGGTGGGCCCAAATGGGATGCGCCCGACGCCAAGGTGCGCCCCGAACAGGGTTTGCTGAAGATCCGCCGCGGCCTCGGCCTCTACGCCAATCTACGCCCGGTGAAGAGTTATCCTGAACTCATTTCAGCGTCGCCGTTGAAGGCTGATCGCGTGAGCAACGTGAACTTGCTCGTAGTCCGAGAGCTCACCGGCGGCCTCTACTTCGGCAAGCCTCAGTTTCGCGAACAAACAGCCTCAGGTTGGCGAGCCGTCGATACGCTGGAGTACAGCGAACACGAAATCCGCCGTATCCTCACGCTTGGCTTTCAGCTCGCTCAAGGCCGAAGCCACAAGCTGACCAGCGTGGACAAAGCAAACGTGCTGGAATCCTCGCGGCTCTGGCGACAAATCGCGATCGAGCTCGGCAAAGAATTTTCCGATGTGCAGTTGGAGCACCAGTTGGTCGATTCTGCAGCCATGCGGCTTGTCACGCATCCCTCGGCTTTCGATGTGCTGGTCACCGAGAACATGTTTGGGGACATCCTTTCTGACGAGGCTGCGGTCCTGACGGGCTCGCTCGGTATGCTGCCGAGCGCATCGCTCGGAGCGGGCAAGCTTGGCTTGTTTGAACCCATTCATGGTTCCGCCCCTGATATTGCGGGCAAAGGCATCGCGAATCCGCTCGGCACCATTCTGAGCGCCGCGCTACTTTTGCGGTACAGCCTTGGGTTAGAGCGTGAGGCCGTGGCTGTCGAAGCGGCCGTGGAAGGCGCGCTGAAGAGCGGTATCCGAACGCCCGATCTGGCGGACGGCGGAGCATCCGTCTCTACCTCTGCCATGGGGCAAGCCGTGCTGGCTCGCCTGGCTTAAGCCTGTAGGCACAACATGGCTTCCCGAATAGCTCCCGTAGTTTTTGAGATCGTTCCGACGTCTATCCAGGATGGGCCGGAGCGCCTGCGCGAAGAGGCCGAGAAGGTTCGTCGCCTGTTTGAGGAGGCTGGGCTTTGGGGGCGTGTGAACTCCATCCTCATTCCGCAGCTGATTGCTGAGGAGGGTGATCGCCCGGTGGCGCTAGCCGACAAATTCGATTCGCTCGACGCCAAGCGCTATTTGTCGGAAGCCCTCCCACTTGATTACATTTTGACGCAAGTCTCCGTGTTCACGCCGGAGTCCGAGTTGCGCCAGCGAATCGCTGCTCTGCGTGCTGCAGGCGTGAATCGCGTCGTGTTTGTCGGCGTTCCGCGAGTGTTTGAGGCGGCGGATGTTGTGGGGCCCTATCCAAGCCAAGCGGTTCAGCTCTTCGAAGCGGAGCTGCCCTCACGCGGTGTGATCTTGATCCCCACACGGCCCGACGAGGGGAAACGCTTCGCTGAAAAGGCCCGCGCGGGCGCAAACTTCGGACTCACTCAGCTGTTGTTCAGCGATCACATTGTCGGGTTCTTGAAAGAGCTTTCCGCCCAACCCGAGAGGCCGGAGCTGCTGCTGTCGTTTGGTTACGTTCCTCAGCTCGAAGCCAGCCGCGGGCTCATTCGTTGGCTGATCAAGGACACAACGGCCACAGCTGTTGCTGAAATGGACGAAGTCTTGCGGCTCTCGGCGCTTCCCTTCAAGGACAAGAAGGCGCACCTGGTGTCTTTGGTGCGAAGAGTCGTCGAAGAAGTGCAGCCGCTTGGCTTTCCGCTCGGTTTGCACTTCGAGTGCCCTTACGGCCCTTCCAAGCCAGCCATGGAAGTGTTCGCGGCAGTTCTGGAAACCTGGACTGATGTGATGGGTAAAGGTTGAGCTTGCTGCCCTTTAATCCGCCGCTTCAAACCAGCGATTTGACTCCGATCAAGGCTGTGATCGGCACCGCCCCGGAAGATTTCATCGTGGATGAGCTTCCACTCTATCCAGCATCGGGTAGCGGTGAACACCTCTACGTGCGGCTTCGCAAGCGTGAACTTGCGACGCCTGATTTACTCAGAATTGTCTCGCGTGCCACACGCGTCAAAGAACGCGACATCGGTTGCGCGGGCATGAAAGACAAACACGCCATCACCAGCCAGTGGCTCTCTTTCCCGCTCGGCTGTCCGGAGCCTTCGACCTGGGAGCTCCCAGAAACCATCGAAGTTCTTGAGTCCACACGTCACGGCAACAAGCTCCGCACCGGGCACTTGCTCGGGAATCGTTTCCGGATCCGCCTCCTCGGCGTGGAACCAACCGCCTACCCCCAAGCCGAGCTGATAGCACAGCGGTTGCGTGAGGCCGGCCTCATCAACTACTTCGGGGCACAACGCTTCGGGATCCAGGGCAGAAATCTGAGTTCAGCGCTCCATGTTCTCACTCGTCAGCCAGACACAGCTCCAACGGATCATGAGAGCCAAGTCAGGAACGGAGCTCGCCGCTTCTACGCGAAATTCAACCCCAGCGTGATCCAATCTGAGATCTTCAACCGCTACGCAAAAGAACGCCTGCTCTTGGGCAAAGACCAAATTTTTGCGGGTGAAACAGTACGCCTAGAGGGTTCTCCGAAAACCTTCATCGTTGAAGACGTTAATGTGGAACGGCAACGCTTGATTGCGGGAGCGCTGCACTTGACCGGCCCCATTTTCGGCTCAGGTTCCAGGCTTCCGGCGGGGCAACCCGGAGAGCTGATCGTGGCGATTCTAGGAGAATTGGGCCTGACGCAGGAAGACATCAAGCGCTTCGGCCGGGACGCCCGCGGCACCGTCCGAGATCTGATCGTACCGCTACCTGATCTGGAGCTCAGCGAAGAATCCGGCAGTCTCGTTCTGGCGTTCATGCTGCCTGCGGGTTCGTACGCAACTCAGCTCATCCGCGAGTTCACGCACGGTGAGTTTCTATCCGGCCAACGCGCACTCCACGCCACGCCGAGCACAGAATCAGAGCAACAACCCTAGAACGATCCGCAACACTGGGCCCGCGATGTATCCAAAGAGATTCCAAGCGACGAACAGGCCCAGCATGCCAGCCATGGGAACTTCGTAGAACCAATCGATCAGCCGCCCCAAGCTCTTCGGCCAAAACCCCTGAACAACACCCGCACCATCGAGGGGCGGTACCGGCATCAAATTGAACACGCCGAGCATCGCGTTGAGATTCATTAGAATGCTCAGCGCCATGGCGACTGCGCCCAGCGGCGAACTGTTTTCAACCCCCGGAGGCAGAGCGACCATTTTCGTAAACTCAAGTTCACCCGGGAGCGGGAGTACAAAGACCCCGGCTGCCAGGAGACCCTTGAGCGTGATGAGCGCGACGCCCGACAGCAGAAAATTGGTAGCCGGGCCGGCTAGCGACATCAGACCCTGTTTCAACGGATTCCTCCGGCCCCAGGCCGAATCAAACGGAACGGATGCCCAACCGATCATCCAGCCGCCCGTGATGTAAGAGATGATCGGCACGACCAACATCCCGAACGGCGAGCGCTGAATATGCGGCATGGGATCCAGGCTCATCACGCCGCCTGCATAAGCGGTTGGGTCCCCGCCTCGATAAGCGGCAAAGGCGTGAGCAAACTCGTGGCAGGTCGTGCTGAAAACGAACACGCCATACCAAATCAATAAGTGCGCGACATTGAAGTCCATCGCTTTGCGTTGAGCACCTATCTGTGCGTGTGCGGAATGTCCAGGGGACTCTCCGATAGTGGGGACTTTCGCGTTGGATAGATGCCGAGAACCGTGGCTGCTCCGCCTCTGCGAAACTCAAATAGCTCGCCAATCGTCGTGCGATGACCGCATAAAGCTATAAATAGGAGCTAAAACACAGGCGGCATTGCATAATAGTGCATGATGCATGCATCATGCATCATCATGGGATGGCTGCGAGACCTTCTTGAGCATTCGACGTTTAAGAGCCTCGATTCACTGGCCAAATCATGTGTTGGCCACCCGCGCTGGCCTGGAGATGTCGTCGTTCAGCCGCGCTCTTTGGGTGCTCTTCTTGGGAAGCTCGACCGCCAGGAGGAGCTCGAATGGCTGACCAACCGCCCGGAGATCCAGGCCATCCTCGCCGAACTCTTGGGGGCAAGCTTCACGGAAGTGCAGCGGGCCCTGCCGCCCCAACCCAGCCGCCAGCCGCACCGATGGATATGGCGTGACGCCCCGCGCGCGCGATCCTTGGAACTGCTTCGCGAACCCCTGCCCCCGGGACTCCCAGCAGAAGCGATTGGCTTCGCGAGCCCAACACGAGCGGGCCAGGGGGAACGCTGGCTCTGGAGCGCACCTGAAGGCTCCGGTCAGGAACTGCTCGGACGTTGGCTCAGCACCAACCACCAAGCGCAGGCCTTCCGTGCCGGAGAGAATCTGGAAGGGCGCAATCCGCATCATTCGTTGTTTGTGCCGTTCGAAGAATGCACGCGCGACACGCTCAACAGTCTAGCACAAGTGTTTGCCTCACTGCCGACGAGTACTAACATTTTGTTAGCTGTACCCATCTCGCTTTCGACGCTCAAGGAAAGCGATCCGTTTTGGGACACTTTCAAAGCGATCGATGCAGCCGCAACCGCCGGAGACACGCAGCGCTTGGTGACGTGGCTGCTTCCTCGCCTGCCCACCGATTCCGTCCTAGCTCAGCCACGCTCCTTGGCCTTTGTTGAAGACACACTCAGAGAGCGCCACTTCACCACCTTTGACGACACCCTGAGCCTGTACGGCACGGTTGATTCGCTGGCATTCGACGGCAGAGGCAATCTGGAGCGGCTCTTGATTAACCTCGTGAACACACGACTCGCACGCCTCTCCGGAGATCCGCTGGCCGTGTGGTTGAAGAAGCACGCAAGAGCCCTGCTTTCTGGGATTTTCGTGCAGCTCCTGGAGCGTGGCCTGAACTGGCATGAAGCTCGCTCAGTCGACGAATGGAGCGACCTCGTGCCCGACGAGTTTAGGCAAACAGTCGATAAACGCTGGCTTCTACGCATGCTGCCGGACGCGGAGGCGCACATTCGACCTCGCGATGTTGAACGAGCCGTCAAGCAGTTGTCGCCAGGCGCGTTCCAGCTTGTGTTGGCGCTGGAGCGCCTCGGTTTTCTTTCCCATGTGGGCCCCGACAGGCTCACGTTTGCTCCACATTGGCTGGGGCAATATTTGTTCGAATTGGCGTTGGCAGACACGGTCCGTCTGGGCTCTCCAGCCCTTGGCAGCTTGCTGCTGAGCGAACACGCCGCAGAGATCACAGGGTGCTTAGCCAAAGCATCGTGCCTTGATGAGCTCGATCTCGACCGAATGCTTGAAAACCTAGATGCCGAACGTAGCATCGCCAGTGTCACCACACTGGATATTGTTTTCCGGTTAACTGGACTCGCCTTGCTTCGAGGAATCGAGCTTGAAGCTGAGCAGCTCACTGATCTCTGGAATGAACAAGTGGCGACGCTCGTGCCCGGCGTTGCGCCCTCGATAGCACCGTTCCTCGGCTACCCTAAAACTCAAATCGATCGCCAGATTCTGCTCTCAGACGGCTTCTTTTGTGTTGCGGCGTTGGCTATTGCCGAACGCACTCTCCCCTCGGCGAGGCCTCACCCGCTACTCAACCCCTGGCACCTCGCGACGACGCTCAAGCTGCCGCTCGAGCCCTTACTCGACACGCTGAATGAATTCCTGTCTGCCGCTGAAGCGAAGAGTGAACCCTGGCTTGACGAAGTTTACTTGCTACTGCATCGACTGCGCCCCCATGCTGCGCCACTGCTCCAACAACATTCAGCCTTCCGAATGTCGTGCATCGCGGCGGCCTGCAAGTCTAAAACGTTAGCCTGGAGCCTTGTGTGTCAGGTGCCGAGTGAACCTTTCGCTGTAGCTGCCTTCAGGAAGATGGTGGAATCGGAACAAAGCTTTGCTGAAGCAAGCCGGGAGCTTGCTTCGGCCTATGAACGTGCTGGATGCCCAGAAGATATGCGGTTTCTGGCTCCAACTCGCTCGTTCGCCAAAGAATTCTGGCCGCATTTGAGCGCTGCCTTCGCAGTCACCTTGCTCCGTGTCGGTCGGCCGCTGCGGCTGGATCTGAGTCCGGCACTTTGGCCCGAACTACTCGATCTGTGGCAAAGTGCATTTTCCGTGGCACAGTGTAGCCACATGCCAGCACGCGTTGCCGACAACGCCGTGCGGCGCTTTGAGACACTGCCAGAAGAGCTCATCGCGACCATTTCGAAGCATCACGACAGCGTCTGCGAAACCTTTTGCCAAGAGCTCCTCCGTGCGCCGCAGCTCGAACGCCTGGTCCGTTTCTTACTCTGCACACCGACCGCAAAGCTCGGTGAGTTGCTGAAACGGCTTGCGCTCACGCCCGACCAACTGCTCTCGGTATCTAGCGCAACTAAAGCAGCGTTCATGGTCCACCTGCACACCTGCGTACGTCACCGATCTGTCGATTTTTCCGTAGCGTTTCAGCTCCTGTTGGGCCTACAGCAGGCGAGCCAGGTGCTTCACGTGCGAGCGCTGAGCTCAGATCGGTAGCTCTGCGCGTCAGTAGCTCTGCGCATGAATGGCGCTCGCTGCCAGGCCGAGGTGCAGAAGTTCTTGGATCGTGCCTTGAGCCATCTCTGGGGTGCCACAAATGTAGGCATGAACGAACGATTGCTGGGCAACAACTTGGGCGAGGTGAAGCTGCACGCGGCCCCGTGCACCTTGCCATGCGACACTGGGTTCAGTGAGCGTGGGGATGAAATTGAAACGCTGATATTGATTGGCTAACGCTTCAAATTCGGCACGAAACAAGATCTCCTCTTCACGGCGGCAGCCGAAAACCAAAACGCCTGCGTCGGGCTCAACACTTGGTGTGCCTCGCAAGAATTCACCCTGGAGCATCGCCCGAAGCGGAGTGATCCCTGTGCCAACCGCAATGAACAAGGCTGCACCGCTCTGCCGTGCCCGTACGAAGCTGCCTTGCGCTCGGGTCACCCAAAGCGTGCCGCCTAGCTCGGCTCCCGACAGAAAGCTGTTGGGGCGGATCGAGGCTGCCACTTCGAAGACCCCAGGCGCCGCGGGATCTTCCGCTGATGAAATGGAATACGGTGCCGACTCGTCGGTGCCGCCCAATCCGAGCACAACATGCTGCCCCGGGAGCCAGGAGAATCCGCGCTCGGCGCAACGGATCCGAAGCCCGACTACGCTCGGACTGAGGCTCTGAACTTGGATGATTTCGGCGTTGAGTCGCTCGCGTGGGTCCATCACGGCATTCTCGGCTCCGTCACGAATAGCCGGTTGAACCGCGCAAAACAAGGCATCCTCCTCGGGCATTGAGCGCTTGGTTGTGGTTCTTGTCGGCTTGGCCCACGATGGCGCTCGCTCCGCCCATGAACTTTTTTGGCCACGCCTGTCTCGCAGCCCGTCGCGACCCGAGCGCTGGGTTTGTGTGCCTCGCACTCGGAAACGCGATCCCCCGCCTTCAGGACCAGTGCCCAGAACTCATTGCGGCTAGGCTAGTCCGCACACTCGCTCGGCGGCCGCGCTTGGCGCTCAAGCCATCCGAGGTCCGTGTGGCTTCAGACTGGGCTCAACATTTTACCCCTCGTGTTCAAAGCGTGGCAGAACCGTGGCTGCGTGAGATCGAATCCGCGCTCGGGGAGGATTAGCGTCGGTGGCTAAGTTGAAAGTGAGTCCGGGGCCCAATATTGCGGAGACCATTTTTCGCGATGTTCGCCACCAAATTCTGGTGGGAACGCTAGCACCCGGTGAGCGATTGCTTGGCGAACGCGAACTCGCGGCCAAGTATAAAACCAACCGCAACACCCTGCGCGAGGCCGTGCGAAAGTTAGAACAGAGCCGCCTCGTGACAGTGCGCCATGGCCAGGGAGTCACCGTGTCTAGCTTTCGGCACACGGGAACCATGGACTTGCTCTCGCCGTTTTTGGAAACGGCTCCTGATCTCGGTGAAGTGGTGCGGCTGCTCGAAGATATTCTGCCGGCTCGCCTGCTCGTGATTGAGTTTGCTGCTCGCCTGGCGGTCCGTCGGGCAACCAAAGCCGATATTGAACGGTTGCGAGACATTACGGATCTTCTCATCGCGGCGTTCGAGCGCGGCGATCGCGTCGTGATCGCCCATGGTTTTCAGCGCTGGCTGGAGACTGTTGTGGATGCAGGGCACTCGGTGGCCATTCGCTGGGTGGCGAACCCGTGGCTCGAATCCTATCGCGATCTGCTGGATCGCTTTCCGGTGTTATGGGTGCTCGAGCCGAGCTTTCCCGAGCACCTGCGCGACTTCCTTCTGGCACTTGAAGAAGGCGACGAACTGAAGGCCATGGGTGGGCTGCGGCTCTACTACCAACGCGTGGACTCAGCGTTCATCAACGCACTTGAAAGCG
This sequence comes from Polyangiales bacterium, assembly GCA_038251425.1. Classification (GTDB taxonomy): domain Bacteria; phylum Myxococcota_A; class Polyangia; order Polyangiales; family Polyangiaceae; genus JBBRRP01. The sequence continues at coordinate 18,610 of JBBSBI010000044.1, read as the reverse complement.
CGATGGCGATGCGCGTCAGCACGCCGCCGCCCGCGGCTGCGCCAGAGAATCCCTCCGCGGCTGCGCCAGAGATTCCTCCCGGGTCTACGGCACCTTGAGCGACTCAGGCGGGGGACTGGCGGGCGTGGCCCCGATGGCTTCCAGAATCTGGTACAGCCCAAACGTCGGCATCCGTGTGAAGCCATTCCAAGCGGCGGATGCGAGCGTCCCGTCCTTTAGCCAATCCTTGATCCATTCGCCGGCGAAGCGTGCCTGGCGCTGCTTGAGCCCCGCGCCCAGCTCTCGGGACCAACGTCGATTGTATTGTTCGTGGGTTCCCACTGGAGAAGAGAAGATAATCGGGAGCCCAAGGCCACCAAAGAACGTCATCTCACTCGGTTTGGTCCACAGGATGTCCGTGCGCCCCAGCAGGCTGTTGAAACTGCTGAGATAGCTTCGGAAATTAGACGCATACAGGATCTGAATGGGCGCGTCTGGTTCATCACCCAGGCTCCGACCGAGCCCACTCTCTTTCACTACTAGCGCGAGTTCCTGGGCGACCTCCTGACGTACACCTGCGACCAAGTGCAAACGCAAACGCTTCTCCGCCAATAAGCCGCGCAACGACGGGAGGAACTCCCGAACGAGGCCCACTTGAGCGCCCGCCCCTCCCACCGCGAAGGTGAGCGTCAGTGTTGGATCATCGACGGACTCGGGTAACGGCCCCAGAAATTGCGAAATCCCATGCTTCAACTCGCCACGGAACACGCCAGATGGATCGAGCCGCACCAGACGCGCCGCCAGGCTTTGCTTCAAGAAGGTAAGGTCAGTGCCTCCCACGAGTTCATGGGGAAGTGGGAAACCTGTGACTAAGATCTTATCCTCGGGCACACCGTAAGCACGAAGGCGCCGCCGGGTGCGCTGGGTTGGAACTAGATAAACGATCCGAGTATGGGCCGCGTTCATCGGCGCCCACACCCGATTGATGTCGGAATCCGTCACGATACAGAAAATCTTGTCATAGCCGAGGCGATCAGCGGCAATCGCGGGCATAAAGAAGGTGGTCACGAGTGTCTTTTGGGTCTGCGCCAGATGCTCCACTAAGCTTGAGCCTAGGCCCTTCTGAATTAACCGATCCAACACACGGGTTCCTGCACTCGGGCGTGATTGATCACGCTCCGCGTAGAGGTCAGCGATATCCGTGATGCTCTCCAGCATCGTACGAAATGGTGAGCCCACGAGTGGGAGCTGGGAGGCCCGTGAAATCCCTTCGTAGTAGCGACGCACGTAGGACCAAAGCTCGCGGTCCTTTTCCGTCGCAATCGGGGGACGGTCTGCCTGCAAAACGTCGACCTTGAGCGCGTCTGCCAACGCGTGGGCTGGCCGCAAATGGCCGTAGCCCATGTCGATTGCAACCAAGGCGAATTGGGTATCGGCTTCTGGCAGGGCAGAACTCACGCGCGGCTAGCCGCCAAATTCTCTTTGAGCGGTGGCGATAGTTGCGTGCCCGGTCCGATGAACATCACATGACCCCGCCAGTTCACAGATCGCTTGAAGAGGCCCACCCACCAAAAACCTGCAATCAGTAAATCCTTCAAAGGTATGAGCAGGAACTGCAAAATCCCCAGCCCTGAGGGTCGAACGCTGCGCGCCATCAGTTCGTCTGAAAGGCACTTCACAAGGACAAATACTAGTGAAGCGCACCAGAACCCCCGTCCAAAAACGGCACCACTCGGCCCCAACCCCGCGAGCACCCACAGCAAAGCGAGCCAAGCCAGTGGATTGGACGTCGACTCGCACACATACGCGAAGAGCGAAATATGACGCCGCATCTGGGCCCACCTGACGTGCCGATTGACGAAGCTACTCAATGAACGCTCTCGGTTTCGGACAGGAAGCGGATCCGTGCACAACTTCACACCGACACGGCACTCCTTCGCGAGCCGCCCGAGCATGTAATCTTCCGCAAGCACATTCTCAAGCGTACGCCAGCCACCCATCTGCGCCAGAAGCTGTTTGTGGAACAGTACCGATTTCCCAATCACGCAATGGTGGCCCGCAAAGCTGGCACCCCAGATCATCGATGCCACCAGGGTATTGAGATGAATACTCTCAAAGATCGCACCCAGCGATTGCTCGTCTTGACCCACCAATGTGCTGTGCACGAGGCCAACCGATTCACCATCCCATTCACTCACCATCCGCTCCAAATAGCCTGGCCCCGGCACCACATCCGCGTCCGAAATAAGCCAAAGGTCATGACTCGCGAACCGCGACATGAAGGTGAGATTGTTGACCTTAGGATTCATCCCGACGGCGGGCGCTCCGATCAGGACCTGAATTGGAACCTCAGGATGATTGCGCTGAAACCTGCGGACCACGGGAATGGCTGGATCTTGAGGATCCTCGATGCCAAGCACCAGCTCAAAGCTGGGATAGTTTTGGCGGGCGAACGCAGCTAGATTCTCTGAAAGCGATGCATCAGCGCCTTTGATGGGCTTCAGAACGCTGACCCCCGGCTGATGCTGACCTGGCGTTCGCTTTTGGTTTGCCCGAAAGATGGCGAAGCTCGCCGTTAACTGCACCAAGACCAGCGCGACCAGCGAACCGGTTGCCATAAGAGCAACACTCCAAAAGAGCCAGTGACCTGTCGTCAATGCAACACCATTGGGGATAAACTGTGGACGACCATAGTGTCGAAACCGTGACAAGCACGAATCATTTATTCACCAGCACGGCCATCTGCAATAAGACCAATAAATACCAGCACTTGCATAACCATTCGTACCCGCTCCCCAGCAGACGGTCACCCCAACCGGCAACTCTAAGTCCCGAGCAGCAACGCATAGGAAGCCTCAAAGCTCGATCATACCTTTGAGGCAACGTGCCTCGGGCTCCATCCATTCGGGCAGCACGCGTGGAGCCTCTTCAATCTTGGAACGGTGAGTCACCCATTTACCGACGTCAATCCGACGCTGCTCCATGAGTCCGATGATGGTCGCGAAATCGTCGGCCGTGGCATTCCGGCTGCCCATCACGGTCAATTCTCTTTTGTGGAACTCTGGGTCCGAGAAGGAAATCTCTCCGGTCACCAAACCCACAAATACCAAACGCCCACCGTGGCACGGATACAAGAACGATGTCGCCATGCTCGCAGCATTGCCCGACGCGTCAAACACCACCGAGGGCAACTCACCACCGAAGAATGATCGGATGAGTTGCAGATTCTCTTCGACACTCGCAGCCGGCAGCGCACTGTGCTTCACGCCGAGGATCTCTCGGCACAAACGCAAACGTTCGCTGCTCGTATCCAACACAGCCAGCTGGGCGCCAGTTGCGGCAACAAATTGCAGGGTTGCCAGACCGATCGGCCCGGCTCCGATCACGAGCACCCGATCACTCGGACTGACGCTACCGCGTGCCACGGCGTGTGCACCGATGCCCAAAGGCTCAACCAAAGCGAGCTCTTCGAATGACAGCACTGCCGATTGGTGCAGATTGACTGCTGGCACCAAGTACTCGGCCCTGAGGGCTCCATCCGCATGCACCCCGAGCACGGAGATACGCTCACAACAATTGGGTTTTCCACTGCGACAGGCAATGCACACATTGCAGCTCACGTACGGCTTAACAGCGCAGCGATCTTGAGGTTTCACATCCGTCACGCCTGGGCCGACGTCGACCACCTCAACAGCTGCCTCATGCCCCAAAATACGCGGATAGCTGAAGAATGGCTGCTTACCCCGGTAGGCGTGGTAGTCCGTGCCGCACACCCCCACCACTTTCACGCGCACGCGCACCTCCCCTGGCCCCGGGTCGGTCAACGCTGCGTCTTTTTCGCACACCAACAGGCCTGGGCTTTTGAGAACCAGTGTCGTCATGCTCGAACGCTAGCCAGTCTGTTGGGGCCGACGCAAGATTCCGCCTTCCGCGTGCGACGAAAGTCGCTAAAGTGTCCGCGTTCCCAGTGTCCCAATGAAGAAACGCTCTTCGCAAAAGGAAAAGCCAGAATTGGTGCCTGAGCTTCCGAAGGGGAGATTGGAGGAGCGTGCACTCAGCTACCTGAACCGCTTTGATGCAACTCGGCACAAGTTATCGTTCGTGCTCGGACGCTATGTGCGCCGGGCGGTCACCCTAGAGGGCCGAGAGAGTGCTCTCGAAGAGGTAACGCGGATTCTCGATCGATACGAAAAAAGCGGAATCATTGATGACCGCCGCTTCTCCGCAAATCACACACGGTCCCTCTGGCAACGGGGTAGCTCGCAGCGGAAGACAGCTCAGAAGCTACGCCTCCGTGGCATCGCACCCGAACTCATCGCGGACACCTTCGAACAGTTGGCCTCCGAAATGCCGGGGGGCGATCTGGCCGCGGCACTCATCTACGTGAGGAAGCGGCGCCTTGGCCCACACCGAACCAGCGATGAAGAACGCCAAGCCAAACGCCAGAAGGACCTGGCTTCGCTGGCCCGCCAGGGATTCAGCCACGACGTGGCAAAGCGCGCGCTTGCGGCGACCGACGACGACGTGTTCTAAGGAAACGGGCCTCTCCATGCAGCTTTCTTGGATATTGTTCCTTGCTCTGATTTTCGCGCTTCTGGCGCTGGATCTATTTGTATTCCATCGGAAAGCTCGCCCGCTCCGCTTGCGCGAAGCTGCTCTGCTCAGCGGCTTCTGGGTGAGCCTGGGGCTCGGGTTTTCAGGAGTGGTCTACGCTGTGTACGCCAACGGCTGGTTTGGCCGTGGCGAAGCAGCCAAGACGCTGCCCCCGGCCGAAGCAGCCCTCCAATACCTCACCGGTTACCTGCTCGAGGAGTCCTTGAGCGTGGATAACATCTTCGTGATCGCGCTCCTTTTTACCTCGCTCAAGGTTCCCCAACAGTATCGCCACCGCATTCTCTACTGGGGGATCCTCGGCGCGATCGTACTCCGCGGAATCATGATCCTTGGCGGCTCATGGCTCATCACGCGCTTCGATTGGCTTTTTTATGTGTTTGGGGCCTATCTCGCGTACACCGGCCTCAAGCTGCTCAAGCCTGAATCCGGCGAGCTGGACCCCGAGACGAGCTACTTCGTCCGCATCGCACAAAGGATCCTGCCGCTCGCCAAGCAAGATCACGGCGGGAACTTTCTGGGCCGCGAGAACGGCCGCACGGTGGTGACCCAGCTGGGGTTAGCCTTGATCGCGATTGAAGCCACGGACGTGATCTTCGCACTCGACTCAATCCCGGCCGTTTTTTCGGTGACGACCGATTCATTCATCGTTTTTACGTCGAATATTTTTGCCATTCTCGGGCTTCGGTCCCTCTATTCTATCCTGGTTTCGATGCTCGACCGCTTTCGTCACCTTAAGATTGCGCTCGCGTTCATCTTGCTCTTCATTGGCGTCAAGATGCTGCTGCACGCGCTCGTCGACATCGGCAATCTCGTATCTCTCAGCGTGATCGCGGGTGCTCTCACCGTGGGCGTCTTGTCGTCGATTCTTCTGCCTCCGCCGCCCCATGCGGGGGGCGAGGCCTAGCCTGGCTACTGCTTTTCGGACAAGGCCAGTTGGACGATACGTTCAAAAGCGACCAATGGCTGGGCACCCGAAACGACGTAGCCGTTGATCACGGCGGTCGGTGTGCCCTGTATCTTCGCGCTTCCCGCGGCCTCGCTGTCCTCACGCACGGCAGCACGATGTCGGTGGTCATCCAGTGCTAGTCGGAACTTTTTCAAATCGAGGCTAATTTTAGCTGCGTATTTTTCCAAATAGTCGCGGCTTAGCGCTTCGCGTCTTTCGAAAAGTAAGGCTTCCATCTTCCAGAAACCAACCGAGCCCCGTTGCTCGAACGCCTCAAGCGCGGCTTCAGCGGCCAAAGCTGCGTCGGGATGGAAGGGTAACGGCAGATTTCTCCAAACGAGTCGAACATCTTTAGGATGTAGCCTCTGCAGTGCGTCGAGTGTGCCGCGAACCCGTTCACAGAACGGGCATTGAAAATCGCTGAACAGCTCAACCACCACTTTAGCCTGGGGAGACCCTCGAAAGGGGCGCGGCGTCTTGGGAGCGGCCAGCGTGACACGCTGAGGGAGCGACGCTGCAGCGGGTTGCGCCGCTTTCATGATTTCGCCGTACACGTTCTGGGCTGACACTCCCGCCGCCACCATCTGCTTAGCCAACACCAAACGATCGTCGATCAGCTGGGTGAACGACTCCACCGGTTGGGCTCCCGTCAAGCGCCGTCCGTTGATGAAGAACTGCGGAGTCCCCTCCACCTTGAGCTCTTCGGCGAGCATTTGGTCGGCCAAAAGGGCTCGTTCAAGCTCGGGATTGCCTGGTTTATCGAGGGCTAAAGCCTCCGCTTGAGGAAGCCCTAACTCCTTCGCGAGATCCACGTAGAGCGCGGCGCCCAGCTCGTCTTGCTTTTCAAACAAACGCCGAGCCAGCGGCCAAAACTTTGCATTGCCATGCGCTATAAAGACACGCTGGGCAAAGCGCGCGGCTGGCAGTGCTTCTGCATGAAATGGAAGGGGCGCATGCTTGAACACCACCCGTACTTCTTGTCCGTAACGCTTTCTGACTTCAGCGAGCGTTTGTTCCGCTTGGCGACAGTACGGGCACTGAAAATCGGTGAACATCACGATCGTGACGAGTGCCGTAGCTGGGCCATCGATCGGAGAACTGGCGATGGGGACTTCGTAGACGGCCAAATCAGGGCCCGCCTCTTCGCCTTCCTCATCAGCCTTCGCTGGTTCTGATTTTCTGCTCTCAATATTGGTGCGCGTGCGTTCGCGATAGAGCTCGTTGACATCCTTGTACGGTTTGGGGAGAGCCTTGATTTCGGCGAGCTCCTGCTCAATCAGACGTGCAAATTCGGCCGCGGGCTGAGCGCCCACGAGCATCCGCCCATTGATGAGAAAACCTGGCGTGCCTTGAATCCCTACGTGCTCGGCCACGGCGGCGTCGGTCGTCACTTTAGCACCATACAACGGCTCATTCAGTGCCGTGTCGGCCTCCGCCGAAGAAAGACCAGCTTCCTTAGCCCACTCAACCAAGTGCTCGGGAGTTAGGTCTTCATGGTTCGCGTACAGCTTCTTAGCGAAAGGCTCAAAGGCAGCTCGACCTTTTCGTTCGAACACCGCCTGAGCCATCACTGCCGCATCCCGCGCATGCTCGTGGAATGGCAACGGCAGATTCTTGATCACGAAGCGTACGTTATCAGGGTAGCGCTGAGCGATCTCTGCCAGCGAATCCTGCGCGCGTGCGCAGAATGAGCATTGATAATCTGAGAAGACAACCACCGTGACCGGTGCCAGAGGATTTCCGAGGATCGGATCGCGAGCACCAATCGGCACCCAAGCTTCAGGCACGGCGAAGCTCTTCGGCACGGCAGCCGCCCCATCACTCGTCACCAGTGTTGGTGTCCGCGCGCTCGTTCTTGGCGCTTGCTGAACGGAGGTGGTGCAACCGAAGGCGACGAGCGAGATGGCTAATAGAAGGAGCTGAAGCATGCTGGGTGCGGAACCGTAGTACCCAAAACGGCATTGGCCAATCTCTGCTTTGCGAAGCGCTGGGGCGGCCAAGTTGTCGGAGTGGACAGTGTCCGACGGGCCCTGTTCGCGGCAATTTCAGCAACTTTCGGCCTACTGATGAGCGGCACGGTGTCTGCACTGCACTCCCTTATCGACCATGAACAAATCTGAAACAGCCGCCACCATCAGTGGCCCCCCGCTCGGTTTGGGGCACGCTCACACCAGCGTTCTGGTCGGCCTGGATGCACACCCGATCTCGGTAGAGGTCTGCTGCACGCGGGGGCCTTCCTTCTTTCAGATGGTCGGGCTCCCAGAAGCCGCCGTGCGAGAAGCTCGGGTGCGTGTGGCCAGCGCCCTTGCAGGTATCGGAGTCCTTTTGGATGAGTACGCCATCACCGTCAATTTGGCCCCGGCGGACCTACGCAAGGCCGGCGCCGCACTCGATCTTCCCTTGGCTATTGCCGTGCTTGAAGCGGTGCGCGCCATCCCTGCCGATAGTCTGTCAGGCACGCTCCTTTTAGGTGAGCTCGGCCTGAATGGTGAAGTGCGGCCGGTGCGCGGAGTTCTACCGCAAGTAGATGCGGCCAGAGCACGCGGAATGGCGGAAGTTATCGTACCGGCGCAGAATGGCCGTGAAGCCTCGCACGTGTTAGAAATCAGCGTTCGAGTGGCGCGAACGCTCGGAGAAGTGGTGGACTTCTGCAACGGCAAAGCAACGCTCAAGAGCGCTGAACGCGCGGCGTTCCTGGCCGAAGATCCCGAAGAATCCTACGGAGATCTGGCGGATGTACGGGGTCAGGCGGGTGCTAAGCGCGGGCTCGAAATCGCGGCGGCCGGCGGCCACAACTTGTTGATGCTCGGCTCCCCCGGTTCTGGAAAAACACTCCTCGCTCGCCTGCTGCCGACCATCACCGCGCCGTTAAGTCTCAACGAAGCACTCGATATCACCAAGATCCATAGCGTGGCTGGATTATTGGAAGGCGAACAAGGGATCGTACGCCGTCGCCCGTTTCGAGCACCACACCACTCGGTGAGTGAAGCTGGCCTGATAGGTGGCGGCGACGTACCGCGTCCGGGGGAGGTGAGCTTAGCGCACCGCGGGGTGCTCTTTTTGGATGAGCTCACGGAGTTTCGCCGAACTGCCCTTGAGGCATTGAGGCTCCCATTAGAAGATGGCGTCATTTGTATTGCACGTGCTCGCGCTCGCGCCTGTTTTCCTTGCCGGCCTGTCGTTGTTGGGGCGGCCAATCCATGCCCTTGCGGGTATCTAGGGCATCCCAAGCGCGCCTGTCGCTGCAGCACAAAAAGCATTGATGCCTATCGATCGCGTCTTTCTGGGCCAATTATCGACCGTTTGGATGTGCATCTCTCGGTGCCCCCGGTCGATCCACGCGCACTAACCTCAAAGGCGAGTGCAGAGTCCTCACGCAGCGTTAGAGCGCGCGTCGCACAGGCTCGCGAACGCCAAAGGCTGCGTGCCGAGTACCACGAGCTCGATTGCGTGACCAACGCTCATCTCTCCCTTAAAGCGCTCGAACAAGTAGCCCCCTTAGACAGCGAGAGCCGACGGCTGATCGAATGCGCCATGACCGAGTTGGGCTTGAGCGCCCGTGCTTACGTCAAGGTGCTGAGAGTAGCGCGCACGATCGCTGATCTTGAGGAAGAGCCCCACGTTCGCGCTCCGCACCTGGCCGAAGCCATTCAGGGGCGCCTCTTGGACCACCGACAGTTCTAGCTTCGCCCAAGCGCGAAGTCAGAGAAGCAACAGTAGACAATCCAGCGAGTAGGTAATGATCATGAAAACAGAGCGAGAATCCAGCAGCAGCAACATTCAAACCGTCATCGGCGATATCGAAAAAAGCTTTGGAAAGGGCTCCATCATGCAGCTAGGCGGCGAAAGCACCGAACCCATCGAAACCATCAGTACGGGCTGCCTTTCGCTGGATGAAGCGCTGGGCGTCGGGGGGTATCCACGCGGACGAATCATCGAGATCTACGGACCCGAGTCCAGCGGCAAAACCACCCTCACCCTCCACGCACTCGCAGAAGCTCAGGCCAAGGGAGCAATTGCAGCTTTCATTGACGCCGAGCACGCCTTCGACATGCGTTACGCCAAGGCATTGGGTGTTAATCCGGATACGCTTCTAATCTCGCAACCAGATTGTGGCGAACAGGCGCTGGATATTGTCGAAGCGCTTACACGCTCCGGCTCCGTTGATTTGGTCGTCGTTGACTCGGTGGCAGCGTTGGTCCCTCGTGCAGAGCTTGAAGGCGACATGGGCGATAGCCACATGGGCCTCCAAGCGCGACTGATGAGCCAGGCGCTCAGAAAGCTGGCCTCCATCGCCCATAAGACCAATACCACGTTGATTTTCATCAATCAGCTCCGTCAGAAGATTGGGGTCGTCTTCGGTAACCCGGAGACAACCACCGGTGGCAACGCGCTCAAGTTCTACTCGAGCGTTCGTTTGGATGTGCGACGCATTGGGAAAGTGACGGTCGGAGAAACGGTTGTAGGAAATCGAACACGCGTGAAAGTGGTGAAGAACAAATGTGCACCGCCATTCGCAGAAACCGAGTTCGACATCCGTTGGGGCACCGGAATCGATAAGGGGGCAGATCTCGTTGAGCTGGCCACGCAGCATGGGATCTTCGAGAAGCACGGCGCTCACCTGAGCTTCGAAGGTAAGAGCCTCGGGCAAGGCCGCGATAAAACACGCGATGGCCTGCTTTCTGATCCCAAGCTCGCCCAAGGCATCACCCACGCGCTCTTCAAAGTGCTGCCTACGAGGGCGAAAGACGCCGCACTGCCAAGCACCACTCTGCCACCCGCGCCCTCGGTGCCTCCCAAAGGCCAAGAGCCGAAGGAAAAGAGAGCCGCTTAACGTTTACGTTCCTGCATCGCCAGCCGCACAGCGACAACGCGCTGAACATTCTCAATGAACGCGCGGAAGGTGGCCTATCCAGGGTGGTCACCTTCCGCATTAATTACGACTCTTAAGATGTCGCAACTGAGATACGCTTGGGCTCGCGTTCTGGCCGCGTAGGGAGTGCGATGGTGAGCACGCCTTGTTTGAGTTCAGCTTTAACGTCGTCGCCATTCACTGAATCCGGCAACACGAAGCTCCGCGAAAAGGCGCCGAACTTCCGCTCAAAAGTGTGAAATGCCTCACTTTCTTCCACCTTCTCAGATTCACGGCTCCCGGTCACAATGAGCCGATCATCGACCACTTTGATATCGAGATCCGAGTCTTTTACGCCTGGCAAATCGGCCCGAACGATGAATGCTCCGGGCGTTTCCTTGACCTCAAATGGCGGTGTGAATGGGGCTCCCTGGACAGCGCGCTCGCGGGGGACACTGTCGCTGAAAGGATCCCAATTCAGAAATTGCCGGAAGGAAAGCAGTGGGTCAGTGTGGAAGCTTTGAATGGATGGGGCTCTATGCAAGCTGATTGTGGCCATGGCTGGCCTCCTTTCTTGATGGTTTGCCTCAGGTTCATCAGGGCACCGCAACGAGCAATGCACCGACTGTTAATTAAATGCGGCGTTCTCACCGAGCCGCTCGCATCTGGGCAGCAAGGTAAATCGCGCGAATGGGTGGTCAAGGGGTGGCGCAAATGCGCGCGCAAAAATCCACTGGCCGCCGTTCTAGAAGCAAAAAAGGCCCTAAGGACTTTCGTATTTCTTCGTCGAATGCGCCGACATAGCCGGCTGCTCCTCAGCGGCAAAATCTGCGAAGCTCAGAAGATGTGAGTTGTAGTAGCAATTAGGCAATTCGGCGCGCTGGCAGAGCAGCCGAGGGTGACTGTGGGGTTCAGGTTCGTTAACAATGACCCATCCTCAAGGAGAATAAAATGGTCGGATTCTGACCATCCCCTGCGCCCTGCCACAAACTGCGAACCCAACTGCTGCCGACACCCGTCGCGCTGGACAGGCCGCGACCCAAGCACGGTATCCCCCTCGCGAACCGTAAAGACCAGTGGAATCTCAAGGAACTTCTCTCGTGTCCCGGTGCAGAATGTGAGAAAGGTCGATCCGTGATCTGGGGGCGGGAAAGTCGCGCCCGCATACTCCAGTACCCGACCGCGGAACGCCGTATCACTGCCAGACACCATCACGTCCAACGTGAAGGGGACAATGTCTCCAGGCATCGGGTTCTCAACTTCACGAGCATCTTGGGGCCCGCCACATCCAGTCAGCGCAAAAACGATACCCATGTTCGCCAGCTGTCGCATAGGAACAAGCGTAAGTGATTTCGACAACCGGGGCCTACTTTATTTCAGTTCGTGCCTTGCCGACGCCCTTGACTGTCTCGCCCCCGCCTGCGGCCATGACCTTGTCCTTCCTGTCCTGATCTGCCTGCTGATCAGCCGCGATCCAGCCGAGGTGCGTTTGATTTCTGGTCGCTGGTACCACCTCGAGAAGGCGCTTTGCTGTAACCCCGGGACGGGGATCGTAACCGAACGCGTAGTGAGGCGCTAGGACTGACTGCGGCGAATTTCGACCGAAGCGATAGTACCCCAGTTCATTTCGCACCAATGTGAACTGCGTCAGATCCAGCCCGCTTGCCGTTAACCTTGCCTCGACCTGTGCCAACGCGTCCTCCGGGGATACCAGGTCCCCCTCTGATATTCTTGCCAGCACTCGCTTGACGCTTCGTAGGTTAATTTCGTGTCCAACGACTTCGCCTTGCGGACTTAGATGTACTGAGAACTTCCCCCCTGTCCCAATTACAGGTAAATCATCTACAGTTTGGTTGTACGCGACGGCAACCTGGTAGGCTCGGCCGGCGGACGCAATCTCGTTCGGGCGTGCTTCCCAAACCATGTAGCGTCGTAGCTTATAAGGAAACAGGGTGTTATTTGCGATTCCGCGACCCACTAGGCCTCCGGCAGTGGACATGTAGCTCTCAGCCCTGCTGACATATTCGTCATCTGACAGCGGGAGCTTATCGACCGGAGCGCCTTTGTGATTTCGCGCGGCATCCTCGTAGGACTCGTCTCCGCTGAAACCGTTGATGCGCAGATTTTTTTGGCCTAGTGTCGCAAAAATCCACGGCCGCAATGCGTCCGACACCCCAACGTCCTTGTCAGGTTCGCCCCGACTAACAAGGGAACGAGCGCCGAATAGATTCTGCGCTCGTTGCACCGCTTCGGTCATTGGTTCAACCGGTGGGCTAAGTTCATAGATGGCGAACTTATCGTGGAGGGAGACCTTATGCAGACGAGCGGCGGCAACGTCCGAATATGTGCGGCTTGCCGGTTCATCCTTCAGCAGAGCGCGCCCGCCACGCTGAAGCCTGAGGGCCGCTACGCCCAGTAGCGGGGACTGCGGAGACAGGCGTGAACCGATTTCGCGGGCTTGCTGCTGCTCCTCATCTCTAGACGTACCGCAACCAACAAGAGCGAGTACGAATGTAAGCAGGTACCACCGAGTATATTTGTGTTTTAACATAGCGTTATCCCTCACTCAACCCTGATGCGAAGACCAACACATATAACCTAAAATACCGTTAATCCGTCGCGGAGTCTGCGGAGACAATCCGTTCAGCCGACTTATGCACTCGGCAGAAGTCTTCCCCCTCACCAGTATTTCCCCCACGTCATCGACCCACCAATCTTCGACTGCATAAAACCAAGCCGGCTTGAATGACTGCCCGTTGCGGAAAACCCCGTCGGCCAAATCCCTTCCAACCTCTTCGGTGTTAGTGGAATCCGCCGATAGCCCCCGGTAGCCCATGATCACATCATTCCCGTAAGCCGTCGCAGCCTGCCAAGCGTTTTGAGGCTCAGTATCGACACTAAAGCACGTAAGCAGCATTATGAATCTCGCATATCCGGGCGAGTTGATAGCGAAGTAGTTTGGTGGGGTCTCATCGAAGATCGAATTCTGAGAGTCCCATTCGGGCGAGGTAAAAGTCCCTCTCGAACACATTGACCCTATGTAAGTTTGATGACCGGCCGCGCCTTGCACCCTCCCGTGAGAAGACAGAGCATAGAAATCCACCGAGTCGGCATAGGCATTATCTTGCCCGCCTGGATATGCGTCTTCAACGACGTCACTTGTCCAAACGTTTTGATCCCCGTATTCAAACCGTGCAGCATTACCAAAAGAGGCCATTTCACCGCCCCACATGTCAATTTGCCAGATAGTGTGCGAGAGCTGGGGCAAAGACTTCTCGCAGCCGGTCCAATGCGTCATGAATTCTCCCCCAAACGCTATAGGCGGGCCACATTGCGCGCAATTCGCGTGGGCTCCTTCCGGAACGAGAAGAAGCATTGCGACACCCGCTGCCCAGTATGGTTTTTTATTCATTAGCCTTCTCCCTGCCACCGCTAAAACGCCACACGTTAACTAGCAAACGCCAGGTACCACGCCGCCTAGTGCCCGTCAACGCTAAACGACCCGCGCAGAATAATAGGGTTAACCCGTTAGGGTTCGAGGCACCACCTGGCCCAGTGACGTGGTTTCATTCGAAAATACTAACCTGTGACCGTGATTGCTTTGACTGGACGGCCAGCAATTTGCGCTCAAATCGTTTGGAGAGAGCATTTCACCGTGATCGGAGCGCGCTCAGGTTTTGAGTGGAAGTGAGCGCCACGGTCAACGATCGAACCACGAATTGCGCGCAGTGTGGCATTGCTATCGAGGGGTATTTTCGGTCATCGACCAAACGCGTTAGCCGCGCGGCAGTTTGCGACGATATAAGCAGAACCTTTGGCGATGTTGAGCGTCGTAGTCTTGGCCGCATCGCAGACAATGACGCCTTGGTATTTGCCAACGAGGCCGCAAAATGTAACGGCTCCTTTGCCTACGCATGCGGAAAATCCCATAGGCGAGCTACTTCCGGATGGTTTGGTCTCCCGCAGTTCCCCAACTGTTAGACCCCTCGCCACCGCGCAGCGCGCCAGGCGTATCTCTGCGAGCAAGCACGCCACGCGAGCGCAGGTTTGAGGGCCTCTGCCGCGCGCAGCAACGCGAGCACGCCAGGCCGCCACATCTTCTCTCCCCCTAGGGAGCACGAAGAAAAAATCTTATTCAACGTCTCTAAGACGACCGGCGAGCCGGCTCGTGCGGTCGTGCCCAAAACGTGTCCGTAAGCTCTATCTTAAAAGGGCAACATCCCCTGGACTTTTGACCAAAAAATAGCTCGAATGGCGAGCGCGGCTTTTGGCACCATCGGACGAACGCGCGTTGCTTTTTCTCCGCCTGCGCCCGCGCGCGCCATCGAGCCCCGCGCCGCACGAACCCAACCGGCTCACCTGGCATGCCTTGCGGCGCGGCGCCGCACCGACCCGCTCGTGACCCTCGCGCAGCGACCCGAAGGGCGATGCTTGGTGCGGGGTGGACTTGGGGTGGAGTAAGGGCGGTCAACGGGCGGCAAAAGACACGCGCCCCAAAAATCACCCGAAGCCGCTTAGGCGAGCCCGGCGAGCGGGCCCTGGCACCAATCGGCCTTGCCGAAGGTGGTGTCTGGGATGCCCATCGCATTGACCATCGAGAGCAGCAAATTGTTGTGCGGCACATTCCCGGTAAATTGAAGATAGCGATCCGTCTTGAAGTAGCCGCCGGCACCGCCAGCCAGCACGTACGCGGCGTCGGTTCGCGAGTGCGCGTTGCCCTTGGCCAATTCGTTGCACCAGAAAACCAAGGTATTGTCGAGCATCGTCCCAGTGCCTTCAGGCACGTTGGCGATATGGTCTAAGAAATAGGCGAGCTGCTCTGCGTACCAGGTGTTGATCAGCGTGAGCTTTTCAACGGTATCAGCAATGTCGTCGCCGTCGTGCGACATATCGTGGTGCCCACGCGTGATGCCCGCATTCAGCCAGGTGAAGGTTGCGCCGCCTACCGACCGATTGAACATGAGGCTCGCCACGCGCGTCTGATCACACGTCAGTGCCATCGCTGCCAGATCCATTTGGAGCTTCCCCAAAGCTGGGAAGTTGTCGTTCTTCTTGACATCCAACGGCGTGCCGAGGCTGGGCAGCGCGCACGAAGCCTGAGCACTGGAGCTTGTCCCGGTGGGAATACTTAAACGAGCTTCGAGCTCGCGAATTGCCGTGAGGTGCTCATCCAGCTTCATGCGATCCCCCTGTCCCAAGCGTTTGTTGACTGAGACATAGTCTTCGATAGCGGCGCCTAACACTTCTTGCCTGCGCTGAACTAAGAGCTGATCAGCGGCGGTCGGTCCAGTACCTGGAGCGGTAAAACCACCAAAAATACGATTGAAGGCGACGTACGGGCTCGATTCTGGTGGGACTGGCTGATCCGGACCCGAGTAGCTCATGCGATTCCAATTGTCGCCATTGGTTCCATTTTCAATCGAAAGCTCAAGTGACTGAAACTTCGTTCCCTTCCCAATCGCTTGCGCAATACGCTGATCAACGCTGATGCCATTGGCCCAGCCGGCAGTGCCTCCATCGCCGCCTTTGAAGGGGCCGCCGTTCAGCATTTGACCGGTGAGCATGCCGCCCATGCCATTCTGGTGACCGTCACCGCCCCCTCCCTGCTGATCGACACCTTGGATGACGTTGAGCTTCGCTTTGTGGCGTTCGAGCGGCTTCAAAATCCGTGAGAGCGTCCAGTTGCTCAGCGTACCCGTTGGCACCCAGGCGCTAGGAATGGTGCCATTCGGGCTAAAAAACACCACAAATCTGAGGGGCGCACCACTCGCAGAATAGCCGGGCATGCCGGCCGCGCGCACCTTCTCCACCCGACCCATGACATCCAAAAATGGCAAAGCGATCGCAACGCCGCCAGCGCCGCGAAGGACCGTTCTTCGGCTCAACGTCTTCATGGTGTCACCGCCTTTCGGTAGAGGAACGCATCTGTTTTGGTGAACGCCAAGAGCAAGGACTGCATCCGATTATTGTCGGCCTTCATAGCGCTCTTGAGCTGCGCCATCGAGCAAGCATCTTCTGGTGTTTCGCTCCGCCCGAACGCATAACGGAACCACTCCGTCGTCACGCAATCGCTGACGGCCGCGCTCGTCGCCAGTTTTGCCCCGAGTTCGACCGCGCCATCAAACGTCCCATTAACGTCTGTCGCCAGCAGCTCTCCAGCTCCAGAGACAGCTTTACCATTTTCAGTATCGCGATAGCGCCCGACCGGATCGAAGTGCTCGAAACCAAGCCCGATCGGATCCATGAGGCTGTGGCAGCCCGAACAGGCGATATCCTTGGAATGCTGCGTGAAACGCTCGCGAGTCGAAAGCTTGGGATCGAGCGCTGGGGGTGTTATCACGAGATTGGCGGGCGGAGGTGGTAACAGCTGGCAGAGAAACTGCTCTCGTACGAATTTGCCGCGCTGAACAGGCGACGTTTGCAGCGGTTTAGCATGCGCCGCGAGGATACTGCCTTGGGAAAGCAAGCCAGCACGCTTCACCCCGTCGGTGGCTGATTGTGCGAACACAGCGCCTCCCGGATCAGTGACTCCGTAGAACTTAGCAAGGTCGCTGTTCAAGAACGTGAACGGAGCCGTTAGCAGAGCTTGGACGGTGCCCTCACCCTCCCAGAAGACATTGTCGACGAAGCTCTGCGTTTCATTCAAGAAGAGTGCGGGCAGCGCCGCGGTGTAACCCGCGTACACTGCCGGATCGCGCTCGAGGCTAGTGACGCCCTGAAGACCGAGCCATTGTGCGTGGAAATCTGCGACCGTCGCGCGGGCGCGAGGATCCTTGGACAGCCGCAGCGCCTGCGCATCAACGCCCTGGGGCGTGCTCAATTGGCCATTTTTTGCGGCAGTCCAGAGTGGGGCATCCGGCATGCTCCCGAGGAAGAGATACGACAGGCGGCTGGCAAGCTCGAAGCTGTTGAGCGGCAGGTTGCCGGCAGTGGAAGTCCCTTCTCCGAATTCAACGCGATAAAGAAAGCTTGCCGATTGCAGCATCGCCTCGATCACCATCTCGACGCCGGTGCGAAAATCTTGATGCTGCTTGCCCCACGAGTAGACGTTCTGGAAACGCAACTGCTCATCCGTTGTGATGGGGCGTCGAAACGCGCGTTCCCCGAAATCAGAGATGAACTTGCCCGCACAACCATCGGCATCGGCCGTTGGATCGCAGGGTAGCAGCTGCGTGAGATCAGCGGTTGCCGCCACTGACAGCTTCTCGGCCGCCGCCATGTACTGCTCGACCAGGAGCGTCGAGATTGTTAGGGCCTGGGCGTTGTTGTTGAAACCGAGCGCCGTCTCTTCAGCGACGAAGCCCTGTGCGGGCGCCGAAGTGTCCTTGAGGAGTTCTTGAACGGTGCCGTTGTACTCGCGGCGCGTCAGACGCCGGATCGGTGAAGGGCCAGGATACCTAGCCGCTTCGCAGGCCGCCGCCGTGGGCGGAGCGATGTTGGCTGGGCCCGTCCCGGGAGGCTGCGACGCGCCCATCTGCGAGGATTTATCAGCGGGTAGTCCGGGGGTGGAAACTTGGGCTTCGCACCCGACTGCCAGGGTACTTCCCACGAGCGCAAGGGCTTTGAGGATTCGTCGATTCGGTACCACGGGCTAGGCTCCTTCTGCTGGGTGCGGCGAGAATTCCGCGAGATGAGCGGGCAGCTCAACGAGCCTACAGGAGTCTGCCTGCTCAGCGACCGAAGATCGGAACTATTTTGTGTCAATTCGCGGGTCCAAAACCAGCCCCACCGAAACATTATCACGCCGCTAGATAGTAGGCCGACTACCGCTTACCTCCTCACACACGTGGCGCGCGAACAAGTTCGGCGACAACCTCGATGTGGTGGGTCTGCGGAAACATGTCAAACATACGCATACAGGTTAACATCCAACCCCCGCGCTCTAGAATCCCGATGTCCCGCGCCAACGTTTCTGGGCAGCACGAAACCATCAATACACATTTCTGCGCCACCTGGGCTATCACGCTGAGGGCTGCCTGTGCGCCCGCACGCGGCGCATCCACGATCACGACGTCCGGCAGCTCAGACTGACTCTGTTGCAGCCAACTGCCGACATCCGCTGCGATAAACCGCCCTTTCAACCCCTGCTCGTGGCTTCCGCGTGCGGCTGCCGCAACGGCGTGCGGGTCGATTTCCACGCCCAACCCGCGGAGACCGAGCTTAAGCAAGGGCAAGGAGAAATTACCCACTCCCGAGAACAGATCCCAAAACACGCCTGC
>JBBSBI010000043.1:0-30294 GCA_038251425.1 Polyangiales bacterium | reverse complement strand
TCACTCGCCGGCGTTCTCGCTGTAGATCTCACTCGTCATGCTACTGGCGACGAAGTACGCGGGGGTACCGTCCGTGTCTAAATCTGCCTTGGCTTGAACGACATACCAGGGCTGATCGGGTATCCCCCAACCGGGGTTGGCTGTGATCGTTCCCAGTGCTCCGATAGCCGTTCCGGCTTGCCCGGCGACCGTCGTGTATCCGAAGCGAACGGGCCATTCTACCGGTGGACGGAGCAGCTGCCAATTGGCGTAGTCAGCCCCGGTGGTTTGCTCCCACTGGTAACGCGTGGCTCCGGGTGCGGCCATCGGATACCAAGAGGTCATGGTTGTAGAAACGTTGAAGTAGCTCTGGGTGTGGGCGCGCCATTGTTCCTGCGACGCGCGGATAGCCTGAATGGTACTCAACGCCTCGGTTGAGTGCGAAGAATCAAGGTACTTCCGGGTGGCTGTCATCCCTATTGTGGCTAAAATCCCCATAATAGCCACCACCACCATCAGCTCCACGAGCGTGAAGCCGCGTGTCGAACGCCTGCCGTTTGCTGGGTGACGAAACTCGCGCATCCCCTGAAGCACCTGCACGCTTCGTACCACCGGCCGTGTCATCGCGTGGCCGTGGCCCCCGCCGCAGCATCGTCGTCGTCGTCATCAGACGCCTCCGACCCAATCGCATCCGCATCTAGACCGTGCTTTTCGAGCCGATAGCGCAGCGAGCGAAAACTGATACCGAGCACGCGAGATGCCGCTTTCCGAACTCCGCCCGTTCTGCCCAGCGCCTCTACCAGAAACCGCCGCTCCACTTCCGTCATCACCTCGTCCAAATTGCAGCCATTCGGAGGCAATTCCAGCAAAGAAGGGCCAGGCGAAGCTGCAGCTCCGCTCACTTCTCGCGGAAAATCACCCAGACCAATCACTCGTGAGCCCGCGAGTGCCACAGCACGCTCCATCATGTTCTCAAGCTCGCGCACATTCCCTGGAAAACCATACGTTTGAAGGGCGCGCAGCGCATCCGGCGTGAACCCAACTACATTTTTACCAAACTCGTCCGAGAACCTGCGCATGAACCGCTCAGCCAAAAGCGGAACATCCTCGCGCCGTTCGCGCAGCGCCGGCAGCTCAATGCGAATCACATTCAAACGATAATAGAGGTCCTGACGAAACTTGCCGCCTGCGACATCAGCTTCAACATTCCGATTTGTCGCCGCTAACACGCGCACGTCGATCGGCACTTCCTGCGAAGACCCCACCGGTCGCACCACTCGTTCTTGAAGAATTCGGAGCAACTTCACCTGCAAACTGAGCGGCAACTCCCCCACCTCATCCAACATGACGGTGCCGCCTTCGGCCTCGCGAAAAAGCCCCAGGCTCTTCGCCGAAGCCCCCGTGAATGAGCCCTTTTCGTGGCCAAATAGCTCACTTTCCATCAGCGCTTCGGGCAAAGCTCCGCAATTGACGACTAAGAACGGCTGGTGCCTCCGATCCGAGCGTTCGTGGATGGCGCGCGCCACCCGCTCCTTGCCCGTTCCACTCTCGCCCGTAATGAGCACGGTGGTTCGCATCGGCGCGATGCGCTCGATCATATCGAGCACGCCGCGCATCTTTGGGCTTTTCCCGATGATATTTTTATCGGAAAGCTGTTCAACTTGCGCCTTCAGCCGCTGGTACTCAAACACGAGGCTCTGCTTTTCAAGTGCTTTTATGACGAGAGCCGCGAGTTCACTCGGTTCGAAGGGCTTGGTGACGAAATCATACGCGCCTTGCCGCATGGCTTCGATCGCATTGTCGACGGATGAATGCGCGGTGATCAGGATCACTTCGGTGGCAGAACTGCGCTTTTTCGCGTCCGCCAGCACTTGAAGGCCCGTTCCATCCGGCATCGCAAGATCCGTGAGAACCACCGAGTAGGGCTCTGGCGCGGACTCAATCGCATGGACAGCTGCGACGTATCCGGGCGCCGTTGCCACCGCGTAACCTTCGCGTCGAAACAAGATCTCAAGCATCTGCCGCAGGCCTGGCTCGTCGTCGACGATCAACAGGCGGACGGGTGGGGGTACCAACGACGTCATTTTGGCTTGAAGGTAGCAGCTTGCCGCCATTGGGCCTAGCGGCGTGCTCTCCTACCCGCCCGCCTACCCGCTACCACTCGGCACCACTCCTACCTGGGACAGCTCTGTTCTTAGCAGTTCGGCCGATCTGTGGCAGAGTCGACCTCCGCATTCGGCGGGACTTCATTCTTAAGCTTATAGAAAATACGGCGCGGCTTTCTGTTGGCGCCCTGGATCAGAAATGGCCAGATCTTATCTCTTGCTCCTTGGGTTCGGTCTTGCGGCGGCAAGCGTTGGTTGCGGCAGCGGGTCGGGTCAAGCAAGCGGCAACGAAACGCCCGTTTTGGGCAGCACGCCTGTTCCGATTGGAGCTGACAGTCTTCAATTTAAATCGTCGGCCACTCTCACTCTTGAACCCATGCAGCGAGCGACCTTGGCCGTGCGAGTTTCCCCGCCCGGGAGCTACGCGGTTCGTTTTGCGATCGGGCCAGACTCAGCGGGCCTGCCGACAGATGCGTCTCTGAATCAAGATGAAGTGGTTACGGACGCCGCCGGAGTGGCCAGTGTGGACGTGACTGCACCGACAAAGGCCACCACCTTTAGCGTGAGAGCTACGCTCGGGATGCTGACTGCCGATCAAGGACTATCCGTCAGCAGGGATGGCTTTGCCCGTTTGCTGATTTCGCCCGAATACACTGGCAAGCGGAAGGTCTCCGAGTGGGTGGTCAGTGCATCGAGTAGAATGGATTGCGCCACCGCAGCTACCCAGCCGGCACTCAACGGCGATATCCTAGCGCGCGGACCTGCAGCTGCAGGAATGCCAATTCTCCTTGAAGCTCTGCCTGCAAGCACCCAAGTGACGATCCTGGTGCGGGCGGATGGTCTCGCGTCGGGTTGCCAAGAGATGTTGGCCCCATTGCCGGGTCGAACGTCGCCCTTAAGTGTCTCCGTGTCGGATGTACCCTTTCACTTTGAAGCTCAGAGCCTGAGAACTACGTTCGCCATCAATTCAGCCAGCCAATCTTTTTACGACACGCTCGCCAGTGACATTGGGCTAGCCGTGCGGGCCTTGACACCACCCGCCTCGAACGATGTCGCGGAGCTGTTGGACACGATGGGGAGTCTGGCTGGACCACAGCAGGCCCAATTTGCGGCCGCTCGAAGCCAAGCCAATTGGGACGCTCGGGTGAAAGCCGTCTGGGGAACAGAAGCTGCACTCCACCTGCGCACTCTTGCCAATCAGTGGATGAGTGATGGTGTGAAGAGCTTGAGCGAGCCCGAGGCCTTCGCTGGAAATCTACGAGCGACCAAAAGCGAACCGGGGCAGGCGCTTTTTGACGTTGCGAGCGTAGGCCAAGTGGACCCCGTTCGGGCCGGGTTTGCCCCAAGTGCCGCGACAACCTGGTCCGCCGAGCCGGGAGACACGCTGGTGCTTGGCCTCAATCTGTTCTGGCGGCCTTCCGAGTTGGTAACCGCTTTAGCCGAGCGACAGGCAAAAACTGCGCAAAAAACCGACGCATTTGCGACCGCACTGAAGGCTGCTCTCGACTGCACCCAGCTGGGTTCAAAGCTCGCCCCAACGGGCGCTGTGTACGAAACCTGTGGTGCTGTTTGCCTGGCAGATCTCTGTGGCGACGCCGGCGTCGTCGTGTGGGAGCGAGCTCGCGAAGCTTCGGGTATTCAGGCTCGAACGCTGCAGGTCAATGCCAGTGCTCAAGCTACAGTCGGCACACTGGCTCAGGTGTCGACCCTCAAGGGCAACTGGCTAGGAATGGTCAGTGGTGCCCCGCAGGAAATCTCCGTTGCAGGCACTTTAGCAGGCACCGCGCTTCCCTAACCCAAACCGGCCGGCCGTTAATCCCCATTCGCGTCGAGGCCCCATTGGATCTCGAGCTGCCGTTGGATCTTCCATTCAGGTGATAGCTGGCAGGCGACAACACTGACGATGGAAAACACCACCGCCAGCGCCGCCCCTAGCTGAAAGCTCCTAGCTCGACGCTCAGGGTGGCGCTCCCGTCCGAACGCGTAACCCAGCCCAAGGCCCGTGGCCAGACCGCCAAGATGGGCGGCGTGGTCGATCTTCATCATCGAAGCTGGCAAGAGGAACGTCATGATGAGGACGAACGCGAACAAGCCAAACAGTGAACGCTTCCAGTCGGGCTCTCGCCTTGCTGCTTTGTGCCCCGAAGCGGCACCCATCAGCCCAAAAAGTGCCCCGCTCGCGCCGCCCGTCATGAGTGGGGCACCCGCCAGACGGTGATAGTAATCGCTGGCAACGAAACCTAATGTTGCCGCTAAAACGTAGAGAACTGCAAACCGTGCGGACCCGAGCTTTGGCTCGAGCGCTCCCCCCAACCCTCCCAACGCCAGCATATTAAACCCAAGGTGCACCGCTCCAAAATGCACAAACGCCGCCGAGAGATAACGCCATGGTTCCTGAGCGACGAAGCTGCCATCTGGGACGATGAACAATCCCCCGAATCTGAGCTGCGCAGAGGCTGAGGCCGCGCCCATCAAAGACAAGCCTGAGCTCAAGCTCATGAGGGCGAAGCTGAGCGCACAGATCAGGAAAAACAGCGCGGTGAATGGAGTGCGCTCCCCGAGCACCCCTCGGCCGAAGGACAGCAGACCATAAATCCAAGGAGCCAGCAGACGGCGCTGGCAACGATGGCACCGTTCAGCCTCCGACGCATTGAGTGCGCCACAGTGAGGGCAACTGCGTGCGAGATTTCCCATGGAGGCGGCCGAGTGGGCCCTCTTTTGCCACGCAATTCAAGCCCGATGAGCCGCTTAGGCCGTTTTTCTTGGTACGAGCGTAACCTCTGGCCTGCTGCCGCGTTCCATGGGTATGCCAAAAGCTTGGACCAGGACCAGACGCACCTAGATGCAGAGCAGAAGCTTTGCGCAGAGGCAGCTCGGGGTGACCGAGCGGCGCTTGGCACCTTACTCCGAACTCACGGTCCAAGGCTCTATCGATCGGTGCTCTTGCCTCGCCTCGGCAATTCCGCCAATGCCGAGGAAGCCCTCTCTCAGGTTTACGTGAAAGTCGTGCAAAATTTTGCTCAGTTTCAGTGGCAAAACGTAGGGCTCTACCCCTGGTTGCGAACGATCGCGCTGCATGTGGCGCTCGATCAGCTGCGGCGCGACAAGCGCCTCCGTTTGTTTGCACCTGAAGACCTGGAACGTGAACTCGATCGTGATGCCAGCACTCCTGGTGACGAGCTGGAACGTTTGGACTTGCTCGCAGCCCGCAGCAAAGTGGATCAGGCCCTCGAAGGCCTCAATCCGCGCTACGCACGCGTGATTCGGGGTCGTGTGCTGGAGGAACGGAGTCGGGAAGAATTAGCTGCCGAGCTGGAAGTGAGCGTCGCCACCTTCGACGTGCTGTTGCATCGAGCATTGGCGGCACTCAAGAAAGCGATCCAAGTGGGGGAGTTGGTGATTTGAACCCGACGGACGACAAAGACGAAGCGGTCGCTCAACTCTTGCGAAACGCGAGCACGCCAACGGAGCTGGATCCTGCACGCAACCTGCAGCTGATCGAGCAGGCCTTCGATTCGTTGGAGAGTCCTACGGCCGCTGAATTGAAAGACGCCGATGAGCTCAGATTGGCCCTGGAAAACACCAAACCTCACCCCCTCCTAGAGGTAGCCGAGCTGCTGCGGGCCGCCGCTCGCCCTGAGACGTTCGAATTGAATGCATTCCGGACGCGAGGCCTGGTGGCTGAAGCACTCAAGGGAGATTTGCCCCGAAAGCCAAAACTTCGAACGGGCGGGTGGGTGCTCGTCTTTTCCGGATTGGCAGCTGCGGCAGGCCTGGCGTTAGTCGTGGGCCGACAGGAATCCATCCCTGCGGCTAGGCTCCTCCACTCCGAGCACTCAACAGTCCCGCTGCTGCGCGCTCCGCTCGCTGTGGAAGACACCACGCTCCGAATCGATCGCATCGCTGAGCTTCGAACGAGTGATCTTCGGAACAATCGCTACGCACAGTGGGGGCTCGAATGAAACCTGTATTTGTATGTTGGGTGTGCTGCGGCTTGGCGTTAGCCATGGGCTGCGCCAAGTCCCCGAAGCAAGAGTGCGCCCCCGCGTCTGCCCGACCGGTGGATAGCGCCTTGGTAGCGTTCCTCAGTCGCAGTCGCGCGGCTCATCACCTGGCCGACGCCGCTGAACGTCAAGGTGCCCTGCAGCAGGCGATTGTTCCGCTTGACGCGGTGGTTCAAGGCCCCCTGCCCTCGTCAGGCCAACTCGCCCCAGAAACTCGCGAAGTGCTCGCCGACACCTGGGCCCGCTTAGCCCACCTACACTCCCGACTCGGTGCGTTCGACGCGGCCGACCGGGCAGTCGCACGGGGCCTTCAGCACGCCCCCTCGGCCAGCTATTTCGAGGGCTACCTGTTCGAAACGCGTGGTCTCAACGAAGAGCGCAGGGCGAAGGCGCTCGAAGCACGCGGTGAGGTGGCGCAAGCTAATTTGGCCAAACAACGCGCATTGACCGACCTGGAGCATGCGATGCGGATCCAGGGAGCCGTGATCGAACAACAACACAAGGCGCCGAAAGCCCCGTAAGTGAGCGTGCCAGGCGAGCTGCCCTTTTCGTTCCTTGGAAGATAGTAAGCATGCTTACTATCTTGCGTTCGATTTTGAGAACGAGGTCACAGACAAGTTTGGGAGCACTAAAAAGGCGCGCAAGATCTATGCCTCTGGATCCGGGTACAGTCGATGCCGTTGCGGTGTACAAATGAGAAGCGCTAGAATGCCGGCCTCTCATTTTTTGGGGCGTGAGCACGCGTGAGTTCGTTCGAGACATCACCAGACGTTCGGATCCCCAGCCTGGCTCCGGGCACCGACATTCGGAGTCTACCGATTGGGCCAGAAGAGGCTTTTGTGCTCTCGCGCGTAGATGGGAGCACCAACGTTCTTGAGCTCAGCGCCGCCACAGGTGTTTCAGATGAACACCTAGCGCAGCTGCTCGCGCGACTAGAGCAGCTGGGAGCGATCCAATTCGCTAAGGAAAACGCATCCGAGCAGGCGGGCGTTCAAGCTCCGGACGGGCGCCGTCCCCCGGCGCTGCGCCCATTCGCACTCTATGACCCTGCCGAGCTTGACGAGGCCGTGGACATGGACGTTGACCGGCGGAGAAAGGTCCTCGACACGTTCTACAACCTTCAGGGATTGAATCACTACGCGCTCTTGCAGGTTACCCAAGCTGCGGACCGTAAAGCGATAAAATCGGCCTATTTCAGCGCGGTGAATCTGTTCCATCCAGATCGCTATTTCGGCAAAAATCTCGGCAGCTTCAAAATGAAGCTGGAGCGCGTATTCGCACAAATCACCGAAGCGCACGACGTCTTGACGCGAGTTGACGCACGCGCGGATTACGATCAGTATTTACTGGCTCAGGAGAAAACTCGTGAGCTTGAACGCGAGCTCACAGATAGTCAGCGTCCCGATCGCCTGGAGCAAACCCTCCTCGATCTCGAGGCTCGCTTCCGGGATACGGGAGCGTCCGCCCCTCCAAATCAGCCCGAAGAGCTGTACCCGGAAGGTCCAGCGTACGACACAACGCCCGATCCAGAAGCCCGCCGGCGCGCAGCTTCTAGAAGGTTACGAGCTGGGAGCAGAGGCCCAGCTCCACGCCCTTCCCCCCAGCCCATCTCCGGTTCAGAACAGAGAGCAAGCGCAGCAGAAGGCCTCCGCCAGCGCTACGAGGGCCGAGTCAATCTGGTTCGGCAACAACAAATCGAACACTACGTCAAGCTTGCCGATGCGGCGCTCGCAGCGAATAAGCCAGTCAGCGCGACCTCAGCACTCCGGCTTGCGCTCAACCTCTCTGGCGATGATCCGGCGCTAAAAGCACGCCTCGCAGAAGTAGAAACGACCGCTCACGCCGAAATGTCGGACACCTATCTCGCCCAAGCCAGCTATGAAGAGCGCACTGGGCGTTTTGCCGAAGCCACGCGCTCGTACGAGAAAGCGTCACGCGGCAAACCCACGGGTAAGGTCTTCGACAAGGTTGCTGCCTGCGCCCTCCGAGCGGGCGACGAGCTGCACACCGCCGTCGAATTTGCACGCAAGGCTGTCCGCCTAGAACCCGACGTCGTGCGGTACCGCCAGACCTTGATTCAGGCCTACCTAGCCGCAGGCCTGAAAACTAGCGCAATCGCCGAGATTGACCGCGCCCAGGCCCTCGCTCCCGAAGACGAACAAATCAAGGACTGGCTGAAGCGGGCGAAGCATGGTGAGCTTTAGGGAGCCCCTTTTTAGTCTTACGAGAGAAGAGCACCATGGATCGCGTCATCGGAATTGACCTCGGAACCACCAACTCTTGTGTAGCCATCCTGGAGGGCGACACGCCTACCGTCATCTCAAACCGCGGCGGGTACAAGACCACCCCAAGTATCGTCGCGGTCACGGAGGCCGGCAAACGCTTGGTAGGCCACATCGCCAAGCGGCAATCGATCACCAATGCGGAGAACACAGTCTACGCGGCTAAACGATTGATCGGCCGCAAGTGGAAGTCACCTCAAGTGGAAAACGCCATCATGACGTGCAGCTACACGATCGTTGAGGGCCCCCACGATGACGTTCGGCTCAAGCTTCGCAACAAGGTTTACTCGGTCCCTGAAGTGAGCTCGATGGTGCTTCAGGAGATGAAGCTGATCGCTGAAGACTATCTGGGAGAGCCTGTGAAGAAGGCCGTGGTCACCGTTCCTGCTTATTTCAACGATAATCAACGCCAAGCCACGAAAGATGCCGGAGCCATCGCCGGGCTCGATGTCATCCGTATCATCAACGAACCCACTGCGGCGGCGTTAGCCTTTGGATATGGAAAAGATCTCGACACGAGCGTCGCTGTCTACGATCTAGGCGGCGGCACGTTCGACATCAGCATCCTGGAGATTGGTGCGCACGGCGTTTTTAAAGTGATCAGCACGACAGGCGATACGTTTTTGGGTGGCGAGGATTTCGACGCCCGCATCATGGATTGGCTGGTTGAGGGCTTCAAAGAGGAAACAGGCATCGATCTGCGACAGGATCGCATGGCGTTGCAACGTCTGCGTGACGCCGCAGAAAAAGCGAAGTGCGAGCTATCGCAACTCCAGGAAACGGAAGTCAATCTCCCTTTCATCATTTCGACGGGTCGAAACGAAGCGCTTCACCTGCAGCGAGTCTTGGATCGCGCCACCTACGAACGCTTGGTGGAAGATCTCGTGGAGCGCACGATCGATATCTGCCGGCAGGCATTGGTGGACGCCAAGCTCGGCGTGAAGGAAGTGGAAGATGTGATCTTGGTGGGTGGCATGACCCGCACACCGGTCATCCAAGCGGCAGTCAGCGCCTTTTTTCAGCGGACTCCGAATCGCGGAGTCCATCCTGACGAAGTGGTAGCACTCGGAGCCGCCATTCAAGGTGCAGCCCTCGTCGAAGATCGCCAAGAGATGATCCTGCTGGATGTCACTCCGCACGCCCTCGGCATCATGACATTCGGAAGCAATTTTGAGGAACTCATCCCGCACAACACGACTGTCCCCACGCATCGCGCCAAAATCTTCACCACCAGTCGCGATCACCAAACGGCAGTTAAAATCATCGTGATGCAGGGGGACAGCGCGAAAGCCAAAGAAAATGAATTGCTCGGGGAGTTCATCCTGACCGGGCTTCGGCGTGCCCCCAAGGGCGAAGTCGAGATCGAAGTCACGTTCGAGATCAACACCGACGGCATTGTGAGCGTTTCTGCCAAAGACCTCGAGAACGGCAAAGAGCAGTCCATTCAGGTTACCGCTTCAAGTGGCCTCACCCCGGATGAACTGAAAAACATGCTCACCAATGCGGATCAGTACATGGTTGAGCGCCGTACGGACGATAAGTTCGAAGGCTTGCGACAAGAAGCCGAGACGCTGATGGAGCAAGTTGAGCAGATGTTTCCGGAGATCGAGCGTGTCGTCGGCACCGCAGATTTCGGGCGGGATGCCATTTCGAAGGCCCGCGCCGTCGTGAGCAGGACCCGGGAGGCGGTCACGCAAAAAGATTCGACCGCGCTGAAGGAGCAGGTGGAGCAACTTGCACGCACGCAACGAATGTTCAAAGGCGTCGTTGCGCGAGCAGAGTGACTGGAGCGCTTACTAGCCACGAGCAGTCATGACTGGCGACGACCCTAAGAGACCTCCACGCCCTGGGCCGGCGAGCATTGCGCCGAGCAGCCCAGAATTGGATGGAATTGATTCTAGCTGGAGCGTGCCAGCCGACGCCTTGAAGCCCCAGCATACAGCGAGCGAGAGTCAGCGCGCGCTCGCATCGACCCTTCCCCCACCGGTCGTCATACCCGCCGCTGGACTGACCGCCGTACACATTGGTTTCCTCGATAATTCCGGCGGCTCAGCACTCGAGCTCGCCGATCTACACGCAGTTCGCAACCCGAGTCTCGTTGCGATGAAGCTGATGGCTGAACCGGTCCGAGCCGCACCGGTGGCGACCGACAGCGTCGATTACATGCGGATGCTGAAAGACAAGATGGCCATGGGGGATTTCACGGGAGCGTTGGCTCTCGCAACTGGCATTTTGGAAACCGAACCTCATAACCCCGAAGCGCAGCGTTACACCGTACATTGCGAAAATGTGCTGACGCAAATGTACACGGCGCGTTTGGGGTCCCTCTCACAAGTGGTCAGCGTTCAGGTCGCGGCGGCCCAGGTGCGTTGGCTTTCCTTGGACCATCGCGCGGGGTTTCTACTCTCCCTGGTAGACGGGCAGCTGACTCTCGAACAGCTCCTCGACATCAGCGGGATGCCCAGGCTTGAAGCGCTGCGTCTGCTCCACGGGCTATACGAACAGCAAATCATCTCTGTTTCCTAGACCAAGCTCGGCCGAGCTTGGCGCCGCCCTTGCTCCAACTCGCCCCGAAACGCTAAGCCAGCTGAGTGCAGAGTCGTCGTAGCGCGCAGCTTTGGCTAACCATGCTCAGCCTGGTCTGTGCGATGCTCAGTAGCTATTCGGCCCGAGCACAAAGCTCAGCTTCTTACACGCTGGAGGTCGCACTGGATGTACAGCAGCACACGCTGCGTTCGAAAGGCGTGATTCATTTCACGAACCAAAGCACGCGCCCACTCACTGAGCTTTGGTTTCACCTTTACCTGAACGCCTTCAAAAACAACCGATCGCTGTTTCTCCGAAACCCATTTGCGCTCGGGCGCAGCGGCCAAACGCTGCGAGAATATGGCTATATCGAGGTGCATCGGCTCCACTCTGCCAAGTACGGAGCTGAAAACCTGTGGTTAAAAAGCTCACCGCATAGCCCCGGCGATCCGGACGATGCCACCGATATTTTAGTGCCCTTGCCGGCCCCCATCCTGCCGGGCGAAAGCGTCGATCTGAATATCGAGTTCACTTCGCATTTGCCGCCCGTCTTGGAGCGCACGGGTTACGCGGGCAGCTTCCATTTTGCGGGCCAATGGTTCCCCAAGCTGGCCAAGCTCGAAGCGAACGGCGACTTTGCGCACTTCGCTTTTCACCCCCATTCTGAGTTCTACGCAGATTTTGGCGACTACGACGTACGGATCTCCGCTCCGTCGAGCTTCACCGTAGGCAGCTCCGGCAAACGCATGGAGGAAAAAACTCAGAAGGGGATCCGCACGACCCACTTTGTCTTGCGGCGGGCACATGATTTCGCGTTCACGGCTTGGGATGGCTTTCAGGAGCTTTCCGAAAAGATCGGACCGGTCACAGTACGGCTACTCTTTCCTCCTTGGCACCAAGCTAACGCACTCCGTTCACTCACGGCTCTCCGATTTGCCCTTCCGTACGCAAGCGAATTGTACGGACCGTACCCCTACGACACGCTGACCGTTGTCCACCCTCCTGAAGCAGGCGCCGGTGCCGGAGGCATGGAGTACCCAGGACTGATCACCACGGGCGGTCTTTGGTTTGAGCCCTATCTCGGGAGTCATGCCATCGAGGCCGTCACGGTGCACGAGCTCTTGCATCAGTGGTTCTATGGCCTCTTGGCTTCCAACGAATCGGAAGCTCCCTTCCTCGATGAAGGCCTGACAAGCTATGCGGAGATAGGTGTCATGGAAGCCCTGTTTGGCGCAGGCTCTGCATTCAGTGGGGTGGGGCTCAAGGTGTCGCTTGCGGCATTGCACCGAGCCAACGCGGCATCCTACGCTGGCGATGAGAATATTGGTCAGCCCGCGCGCCAATTCACGGGCTTTCAAGCGCTCGGGGGCCTCGTCTATTCTAGATCAGCCACCATTCTATTAACGCTTGAACGTACGTGGGGAAAGGCAAAGTTGGCGGCAGCGCTGCGCAGCTACACAGCACGTTTTCGTTTTGGGCATCCAACACCTACCGACTTTGTTGCCAGCATCGAGCAGACCTTGGGCGCCAATGCTGGCCAATTTTTGCGCACCGCCCTCTTCGAACGCGGGTTCATTGACTTGAGAGTGGAAAGCATCACCAGCCGCCGAAAGTCCGCGACTCAGGGACAATGGCTGGGTCGAGCGGTCGTGATTCGTCGTGGCAATCTCAAGCTTCCGTTCGACGTTGCCCTGCATTTTGAAAACGGCCGAAGCGAGCGGCGTCACTTCGATGGTGCGGCTGACTCGTTGGTGATCGACTACCAAGGCGCATCTGAATTGTCCTCGGTGGAGCTCGATCCGGATCTCAAGCTCCCACTCGATCAGGATCTGTTCAACAATGCACGAGCAATTACCCCAAAGTCTCCGCGTAGGGCGCTGGATCTGTTGCTCGCTGTTGCGCAGCTCCTGGTACTTGGAGTGCTGCCTTGACACGCGCCGGGCGCTGCGCCGTCGCAGTTTTCGGCTTCTGGGTCTTGAGCTTGGTGGCTGGATTATTGCTCAGTTTGCCGTGGTTTTCTGGAATTGGCGCTCAGGGGGTCGGCCGTTTTGCCGACGGGGAACTCGTGCTCATACGCGAGGGCGGAGCGTATTTCTTGGAAATGTTGCGTCTCGGTTCTGCGCACTTCCAAAGCCTCTTGCTTCCGACCGTCGCACTTGGGTTGGTCACCACTTTCATCAGGTTGATCCCGATTGCCGCACTTATCGTGGCGGTGGTTTCGGCAACTGGAAGCACTCGATCAATTTTTTCTCGCGCGTGCGGGCATTGGTTTGAATTTTCTGTGCTGCGTATTCTCACGTTGTTGATTCAAGGCGCCGTTGTCCTTACGGCCTGGCCGCTGGCACAGCGCCTGGCGCCCCTAGGCTGGGACATTCGGCAGGCGAACGGGCTTTCGCTCGCGGTGCTCGCGGTCGCGGGCTGCCTGCTGGTTGTGGTGGGTTGCCTTCAGGATCTGGTTCGCGTGCTGCTCGTTGAACGCGCTGGCGCTCTTTCCATCCCGCGACTCATTCGTGCAGGATGGAATGTGGTGCGCACAGAATCACTGAAACTAATCGCTATTTGGACTGTGTTAGCTGGCGTCGCTCTGGCGCTAGCTGGGCTCATTGGAGCTGGCAGCTTTGCCTGGGTGCGCGACCACACCTTCGCAATCTGGTGCGTACAGCAGCTGCTGTTCGTCGGGCTAATTCTGCTGAAGTTGTTTTGGTTTTCGAGCTTAGCTGCGGCAGTCGCGCGGGAGCGTTACAGCCGTTCTGTTTGAGCCGCTAGCGTCTGACGAAAGATCTGCAGGTAGCGCCGCACCGGTCGATCCCAACTGATATCCAAACGCATCACGCGCCGGAGGAGCGCGGACCAACCTGAGCTTGCATAGGCCGAAAGCCCACGCTCCAACGCCCCGATGAGCGATAGCGCGCTGGCGTCGTCATACAGGAAGCCGGTTCCCGTGCTCAGCTCACCGTCCGCGTCCACCACCTGATCCTGAGTTCGCTCTGTCGCCAAACATACCGGAACGGCGCCGTAGCGCTGCGCGATCACCGGAAGCATGGAAGAGGCAAACGTCGTATCAACACTCAAGTAGAGATCCGCAGCTGCGAGCAAGCGCCGTTTTGCGCCTTCGTCTGCGAGCACTGTGAGCGCGCAAACAGCCGGGAAGCGCGCCGCCATTTTTGCCACTTCTTGCAGCAATTCGAGCTCTCCCTGCGTTCCAGTCGTGGCTACCACCAACGAAACA
Organism: Polyangiales bacterium; assembly: GCA_038251425.1. Lineage (GTDB taxonomy): Bacteria > Myxococcota_A > Polyangia > Polyangiales > Polyangiaceae > JBBRRP01. The sequence continues at coordinate 16,169 of JBBSBI010000043.1, read as the reverse complement.
TCGTGCTTGAGAATTGACGGCAAGGCCGCCACGAGAAGTGCAAGATTTTCCTTCGCAGCAGGGTCGATCAAAAGTGCAATCAGTGGCCGTCGCGGCTGCAGCTCCAGCTTCTGCTCTAACAACAGCGCGTTCTTATTTCGCTGCTTGTTCGCAGTGTCTTCGGCATCATACCGGCTCACGATCAAGGGATCCGCAGCTGGGTTGAAAACGGCATAATCGACGCCATTGTTGATACCCAACACGCCCTTGCTCTCCGCCACGAAAGTGGCCAAGGGCCCACTCACTTCAGCTTTTGAAAAAGCCTCTGCGTACGCATCTGACACCGTCGTCACCGCATCGGCCAAGAGCAGACCGCTCTTCAGAACGTTCAGCTGCTCGCCCAGCTGTAAGCTCTCGGCGTCGCTCGGCGCAACTCCAAGGCTCTGCAATTCCGTTTTCGGGAAGGCGCCCTGGCGCCGCACATCGTGGATTGTCAGCACCGTGGGGACGCGGAGCGCGCTTTCGTTTCGCATCAGAAGCGGAACCAAGGCGCCCGGCCAGTCGTTGAGGTGCACCACATCGAAGCGTGCTCCCTGGTCCTGGTGCTGAAGCATCAGCGCCACTGCAGCTTGCCCAAGCAAGCCAAAGCGTTGGGCGTTGTCCGTGAATTCTCCTTGCTCGTTTCCGTACACGCCCCCGCGTTCGAAATAGTGTTGAGCATCCACCGCCACGAGCTTCACACCCGAGGGCAGCCTGCCATCCAGCACGCCCACTTCGGTGCCACTTCGCAACACGAGCGGCGAGAGCCGCCGAGCCAACAGCAGACCCTGCTCCTCGAGCCCAGGGAATCGCGGCAAAAGCACGGTGACTTCGTGGCCCAACTGCCGAAGGTGCTTGGCCAGGGCGGCAACGGTATCGCCAGCATCAGATCCCCGCGCAAACGGGCTCAACTCGGGGGTAACTATCAGGATCTCCATCGGCGACCCGTCTAGCACACAACGTCTTGTTCAGGGGCCCCGAAGACGACTAGCCTCCGCGCCCATGGACGAATTGGTCGCCAAAGCCGCAGTTTTGCACGAGGCGCTCCCGTACATTCAGCGCTTCCAGCAGCAAATCCTGGTCGTAAAATATGGCGGCCACGCCATGCTGGACGATGAGCTGAAGGCGAGCTTCGCACGCGATGTATGCCTGCTGCGCTTCGTCGGGATCCGTGTGGTGGTGGTCCACGGCGGAGGTCCCCAGATCGACACGATGCTGAAGCGCGTCGGGATCAAGCCCGTATTCAGTGGCGGCCTACGGATCACCGACGATGACACGATGGACGTGGTAGAGATGGTGCTCGGCGGACTCGTGAACAAAGAGATCGTCGCCTTGATCTGCAAGCATGGTGGGCGAGCTGTCGGTTTGAGCGGCAAGGATGATCGTTTCCTCCGTGCGCGGCGCGCGGCACCTGTGACTAACAAGACTGCCGATGGTGTCGAATCCCTGGTGGATCTGGGCCGTGTGGGAGAAATTGAATCGGTGAATCCGGTACTCATTTCTGATTTGATGGCCAATGGTTTCATTCCCGTGGTGGCGCCGATCGGTGTCGATCGCGACGGGCACGCCCTCAACGTCAACGCAGATACGGCCGCTGGCAGCATCGCTTCTGCCATCAAAGCCGCCAAGCTGGTGTTAATGACGGACGTCGAAGGCGTGAAGGACAATCAGGGCACCCTCTTGAGTTCCCTGCCTGCACAGACCGCAGAGAAGTTAATCGAAGAGGGCGTCATCAATGGCGGCATGGTGCCCAAGGTGCGCTGCGCGCTCGAAGCCGTGAATGACGGCGTGAAGAAAGTGCACATTATCGATGGCCGCCGCCGCCACGCGCTCTTGCTCGAGCTGTTCACCGATCAGGGCGTTGGCACCGAAATTCAGCGGGTTCTCGCTCCTTGACCGCGTTTCGGGGCGACCCTCCGGACCCAAGCTTGGGTCCCCCCGGACCACTCCGCCCGAAGGAAGTCGAAGCCGACGCGACGGTTCGCGTATTTCGAGTTCCAGCCGAGTCAGCGGGCATGCGCCTCGATGTTTTCGTGCAATCGCAGCTGCGCAACACGAGCCGCACCCGCGCGCACGACATCGTGGCACGAACCTGCTTTTCGACGAGTGGACGGCGCCTCAAACCGAGCGATCGAGTGCGTACAGACGACGAAGTGGTGCTCTGGCGCCCCTCGCTCAACGAAGACGAATCCCCGTTCGAGTTCAGCATCATCTTCGAAGATGAACACCTGTTGGTGATCGACAAGCCAGCGCTCATGGCAGTGCACCCGACGGCACGGCACCACAACAACACCGTCCTAAAGCGCCTCAGTCTGGCGCGTCCAGGCCAATTTCTCTCGCTGATCCACCGCCTCGACAAAGAAACGAGTGGCCTCTTACTGCTCGGCAAAAGCCCCGATTCTGATCGGCGCTTCAAGCGACAAATCGAAAGTCGTTCGATCCTTGCGGCCCACGCCGAAGACACCACCGATCTCGCCAGCGAAAACTTCCAGAAGAACTATCTCGCGATCACGCATGGCATCCCCCAAGTGACGCTGATCGACCAAGCGCTCGAGGTGGATACGGACAACTCCCTGCGCGTCAAAATGCGCCTTGCGCAAACCGGGGGCATGTCCGCTCGCACTGGGATTTCAGTGCTCGAAACACGAGCCGATCACGCCTTGGTCAGCTGCCACCTTTATACGGGGAGGCAGCACCAAATCCGTATCCATCTTGCGAGCATCGGCTGCCCAATCGTGGGCGACAAACTGTACGGCCCCGATGAACGTTTGCTGGCGCGCGCTGCGGATGGCGAACTCACCGCCGAGGATCGAGCCCTCCTGGTGTTACCGCGCCACGCACTTCACGCCGCCCATTATCGCTTGCGGCACGCGGTGAGCGGCGAAATGCTCGACCTCCACGCGCCCCTTCCAACCGATTTATCCGAGTTCTGGATGACTTTGGAGGCGAAGCCAGACGCGCACTAAGCGCCGGCAAGCCCCTCGCCTGAAAAAAAGTAGTTGGCATGCTTACTATCTCATCGACAGCCGCGATGCCCCTCGCCTGCGAAAAAAAGTAGTCAGCATGCTTACTATCTCATCGACGCTCAAATGGCCCCTCCCTCCGGACCAACGCGAGAGCCCTCCTCAAAACATCTCGGTTGACGCCCGATTCCGATAGCGATACCCGCTCGGCATGATCCGTCGCGCTTTGCTCTCTGTCTCCGATAAAACTGGCCTCATCGACTTCGCCCGTGCCCTCACCGCGCGCGGAGTCGCGTTGCTTTCGACGGGGGGGACGTACAAAGCGTTGCAAGCTGCTGGGATCCCCGTTGAAACGGTAGAAGCCTACACGGGCTCCCCCGAAGTGATGGACGGGCGGGTCAAGACGTTGCACCCACGGGTTCACGGCGCATTGCTTTCACGCACGGGCGTGGATGACGCCGATCTTGAACGCATTGGCGCCAAGCCGATTGATCTCGTGGTCGTGAATCTCTATCCGTTTGAGGAAACGCTCAAAAAGGGCAACTCCAGCTTTGAAGAGCTGATCGAGAATATCGACATTGGCGGCCCTAGCATGCTGCGATCGGCCGCGAAGAATCACGCACGCGTCACGGTGATTTGCGACCCCGTCGACTACGCCTCCGTACTTTCCGAGCTTGAAACCTCGGGCGAAGTGAGTCGTGAACGTCGCCAGCGATTGGCCGCTAAAGTCTTCGCACACACGGCGGCGTACGATGCCGCGATTGGCGCGTGGTTCAACGGCTTGGGTGAAGAAGACGGCTATCCCCGCCACCTTTCAATCGTTCTCGAAAAGGCGTACGGCTTGCGTTACGGGGAAAATCCCCATCAATCGGGCGCTTTTTATCGCGAACGCAATGCTCCGGCTGGAAGCCTGGCAATGGCCGAGAGCCTCGGCACTGGCGCCAAGGAACTCAGTTTCAACAATCTGGTGGATGCTGACGCAGCGCTCGAAGCGGTCCGCGAGTTTCAGTCACCTGCGGCCGTGATCATCAAGCACGCCAGTCCGTGCGGAGTGGCCTCGGCAGAATCGCTCAACGAGGCGTACTTGGCAGCGCGCGAAGCGGACGCCATGAGCGCATTCGGCGGCATCGTCGCACTCAATCGCCCGGTGGACGCCGCGACGGCGGAACTCCTGGCAGAGACCTTTCTTGAATGCGTGGTCGCTCCCGATTTTCTGCCCGAAGCACTCGAGAAGTTGCGCGAAAAGAAGGCTCTCAGGCTCTTGAAAACTGGCGTTTGGTTAGCTGCAGATGCCAAAGGCATGGTCGCCAAGCGCGTTAGCGGCGGATTCGCACTTCAGGCGCGCGACGCCACGGGCCCCGGTGAAGTGCGGGGCGGACGCGTCGTCACGAAGCGCCAACCCACGCCCGCTGAGTTGAATGCGCTGGAGTTTGCCTGGAGCGTCACCAAGCACGTGAAGAGCAACGCCATCGTACTCGTGCGCCCAAGCGGGAGCGGCTACGCGACAGTCGGGATCGGCGGCGGGCAAACGGCGCGTGTCACGGCTGTTGAGCAAGCGTGCACCCGTGCCGGCGAGCTCGCGAAGGGCGCAGCGCTCGGCTCCGATGCCTTCTTCCCCTTCCCAGATGGGCTTCAAGCGGCTGCCAACGCCGGCGTCACGGCCGTGGTGCAACCGGGCGGCAGCAAGAAGGACGACGACGTCATCGCCGCAGCGGATGCGCTCGGCCTGACCATGATTTTCACGTCTGTCCGGCATTTCCGTCACTGAACAGGCTCGCTTATTGAAATCAGACCCGCACCCAAAGAAACTGTGCGCCGAAACTTGGCCAAGCTCGCGAAAAGATGAGATTCCGTGAGGCGCAGCTTCCATAACCAATTCCACACCCGGCGCATTAAGCGCGCCGCCTATCCCAGAAAAGCGAGGTGCGGGATGACAAGAGATGACCAAGCAACCGCAAAAATTCTCACCAATGACACCGCCGTTTCCCCCGAGTTTTTCGGAGCAACCGGCTCACAGAACGCCATGATTCACACGGCCGATAGCCGCGGCGACAAGCCAACGCATTACAAGGTCATCTGTATCTCAATGTATACCGATGATCTGAACCGTCTGGACACCATGGTGGATACGCTCAAAGCACGTGGCCTCACCAAGGCCAACCGCAGCGCGCTCATTCGCTACGCGCTCGGCGAAGTGGATCTCGACGCAGTCCCCAAGGGCCTGTAGTCGCCCACGCAAGGAGTGGGCGGAGAGTGCGGGTCAATATTGCCCGCACTCTCTGACCAGCCATGCTCGATTTTATTGATTATCGGGGAGATTCAAACGCATTTGCGAAGCGTTTCGGCGTGTCCTCGGAGGCAGCCCAGCTCTATACCCAGAGTGAGGTCATCGACCTTCACGTCGATACCTTCATCTGGCAACGCCTCATAGGTTATCGCCCAGAACGTCGGCACGGCCGAGGCCCGTTCGCAGGTCACTTCTTAGGGCAGGTTGATTTGCCGAGGCTCCTCGAAGCTGGCATCACCGGCACGACGTGGGTCATCACCACCAATCCGCTGCGCGATGGCGTGCAGCGCGAAGCCGCCTTCTTTTCCAATCTGCGAGAAATCCAGGCCCTTTTTGACGCACAATCTCGGCACTTTCGTCTCGTCCGGAACTCCGCGGAGTACCGCGCAGCTCGCGCAGCAGGGCTGCACGCTGTCTTTCTTGGAGTTCAAGGCGGCAATGCACTCGACCACGATCTCGGTGCCATCGAACGCATCCCGCCTGGGCTCCTCTTGCGCGTCACCTTGGTGCACCTCACCGCTTCGAATATCGGCGGCAGCAGCACAGCGCACCCTTTCAAAACCACATCCGGCCTCGGCAACCGCGGCGGCGCATTTATCGAAGCACTCGATGCCGCTCGCATCTTCCTCGATCTCGCCCACCTCCACCCCACAGCCTTCTGGCAAGCCCTAGCCATCCACAATAAACAGCATCCCGTACTCGTCACTCATACTGGAGTATCCGGCGTTTACCCGCATTGGCGAAATCTCGACGACGCTCAGCTACGCGCCATCGCGGACACCGGAGGGGTCATCGGCATCATGTATCATTGCCCGTACTTGGGGCGCCCCTTCTGGAACGTGAGCGTCAAAACCATCGCCAACCACATCGATCACGCCATCAACATTGCAGGCGAAGACCACGTCGCCCTCGGCAGCGACTGGGACGGCGCCATCATCACCCCCAAAGACATGCGCACCTGTTTAGAATTACCCCGTTTGGTCGAGGAATTACTCACCCGCGGACATCCCCCCGAACGCATCCAGAAAATCCTCGGAGAAAACTTCCTCCGCGCCGTCGCCCAACTGCGAGACTAGCCACACGTCACACGCCGTTCGAGCAACCACGAACGAACGAACGAACGATAGAACGAACGATAGAACGAACGAACGAACACCATTCGGCCCTCGAATGCCTGCACGATCGGAGGCCCTTCAAATCGAACACAAGATAGTAAGCATGCTTACTATCTTCCAAGGAACAAAAACGCACCTTCCTCTCGATCGCGACACACGCAAGACCAAAATCACCGTCTGGAACACACGCGGCTCTCCACTCCATTGCTCTTACGCCGCCCTCCGAACACCCGTTGGCCCACGCGCGCGTTTATGTGTTGGCTGCCATTCCGTCGAACACTTGAGCCCCAGTTGACTCGCGAGTGCGTGCAGGAGTGGACTGCCATTCCGTCGAACACAAGATAGTAAGCATGCTTACTATCTTCCAAGGAACAAAAAGGCACCTTCCTCTCGATCGCGACAACGAACGAAAGAATACCCTCCGCTTGATGGCCAGAGGGAATCGCTCTGGCTGGCGATTTACGCGACAAACACGGAACAAAACTCGAACGGCACACTTCGAAGGTTCGAGCGTGCCGGCGAGTGGAGGGTGATTGACCGAAACCGGTTGTGCCGGCGCGCGGTCAGCGCCCCTTTGGGCTGATCGCTTTGGGCTAAGCGCGCGCTTCTTCGACTTCCTCATCATTTTCTGTGAGATCTACGGGGGTGAGGCGGGGCAAGCGACGCTTGCCGATGGGCCCCTCGTCCACGTAGTCGCGCAAGGCGAGCATGTCCTGCAACGCCTCAAGCTTTGCTAGAGCCTTGACCTCAACCTGGCGAATACGCTCTCGGGTGAGATTCATGATGGCGCCCACGTCTTCCAACGTCGTGCCGCCACGATCTGCAATATCTAGTGCACAGGATTCGCCCATTTCCCAAACCTCCAAATCCGGAAAGTTCAACTTGATGGCGCCGGTCCGCGCCGAAACGTCAATGTAAAGATGATGTTTACACGAAACAAACGGACAGGGCCGAGGTCCACCCCTGCATTCTTCGCGCGCCTTGGGTCGCTGAAATTCGGCTTCTGGGTAGAGCAAACGGCCTATTTCTAGCTCGCGTTTGGTCATACGCTTGACGCTGATCGTGCGAGCTCGCACGTCGCGCTTGCGTCGTGAACGACGCTGCTCACGCGTGATCGGCTTCGGCTCCAACGCGAGCGCCACACTCCCCTGACCATCTATGCTTAGATTCTGCATCGCGTTTAACTTCTCTTCCATGGTGCCTCTGCTCAGTCTTCCTCGGTCGTCGCCCGCTTTTGCCTCAGGAAATCGCTACTGACTGCACGTTGGTCCGCGAGGTCAATCGCTTCTCAATCGCCGACAAGCGTTGGATCAAATCTTTGCTGATAGACTTCGCTTCCCCAACCTCACGAGCCACCACTCGAACCGTCGATTCTTCACGCCGTTCGCGCATCACGCCGTCCAGTTTTCCGAAGACACTTTCAAGCGTCACTGAAAGCTGCTCCAACTCGCTGCGCATGAAGAGGAACTCACGCTGAATCTGCTCAATCGTGTAGCTATCGGCCATCATTTGCTTCACGCGAACAATCTGCCGAACGACCCCGACCGGATAAATACCCTTGGACCCAAGGTGCTTCCCCTTTTGGCCCACGCGGATGCTCCGGGGCAGAAGACCGAGCTGAACGTATTTGCGAAGCGTGGCCTCACTCAGCTGGACGCCATGGCTGGCGAAAACGTCCAAGATCTCTGATGAACTGATCCCCTTTGGGAACGAATGTTCAATCTGTAGGAGGAGCGATTCACTAATCATGGGAGACAGGAGTCCATCCACTCAGCGACAGAAACCGTCGGCTGGGGTAAGCGTGAATATATTCTACTCAGTGGAGCGCTCAAAACTGTTTTCACAGGAAGTTTTGAGATCACACGTAATTGGCGCGATGGACCTAGGATGGACGCATCAGTATGACATTTTATGTCCTCTCTGATGGATTGTCCATGGAGCTGATTCACCGTCCATGCCGCTTCCAGGCCCTGCCATCGCGTCCCCGGTGGTGGTCTGAGTCCGATGCGAGCCCCCAATTCTCGACTGGCGAGGCGTACTCGGGGGTGTGCTAAGGTCCGGCCCGACGATGGAGAATTGGCTACACCGTGACGTGACGGTCAAGAGCACCCGCCTTCGCATCATTGAAGGAGGGAGCGGGGGTGCTGTGCTGTTCATCCATGGTCTGTTTGAGGACGCTCGAACTTGGGAGAGCGTGATGAGCCGTATGGCTCCCGATCGGCGGGTCGTCGCTGTTGACCTGCCTGGATTTGGAGAAAGTGAAAAGCCGCCCCTGGCCCGCTTTGAGTACACTGTCGATGCTTTCGCGGAGGTGTTGTGCGATCTTTACGGAGGTCTCGAGCTCGGGCGCACTGCTGTTGTCGGGCACGGACTGGGAGGTGCCATCGCTCTGCGCTTGGCAGCCAAGCATCCTGAGCTCGTCTCAGCGCTCGCTTTGGTGGACACACTCTGTTACCCGGTTGATCCGGACCTTTATCGCTGGCTTGGGCGCGTGCCGTTTGTAGGAGGTCTCGTGTTCAAGCAGCTACTCGGTCGTTCCGCGTTCAGGGCTTTCTATGAAGATCGAGTCGTGGGTCGACATTTCAAGGCTGATCCAGCACGCCTCAACGCCTACTACGATAATTTCAATTCTCCTGCAGCGCGCAGTTCAACCTTAGCAACCCTGCGCGCCACCGTGGATACACGGCCGATCGTGGCGGACATAGCGCGGATTGTTACCCCCACGCTTATTATATGGGGTCGGGAGGATCGAGTGTATCCCTGCGAACTCGGCCAACGCTTGGCTCGCCAAATCCACGGTTCAGGTCTCCGATTGCTGGACACCGGCCACTCCCCACAAGAAGAACAACCCGATACTGTGGCGAGCGTGCTCACCGAATTTACCAATCGCCGGCATCCTCAGCACTGATGCCGGGACGCGCGAACTTCCAACTATCTCCGACGTGATCGCGTGCGCTGCTCCAGGAAAACAAGCCCTGCTAGCAACGCGCAGCCAGCCCCCAGCGCCAAGCCATAACCTGGAAGCGTTCCACCCCGAAACTCCAAACGATGTCGGCCCGGGCTCACATCGACCGCCACAAAGCCAGGAGCCACCTGAAACCACGCTACCGGTTTGCCATCAACAGCGACCTTCCACGAGGGAAAGGCGCTCACATGCGCCACCACCACCACCGGGGATGACGTCAACACTTCGCCGATGATTTCTCCGGGTTTCTGGCTGAAAACTCGAGTGCTCGCAGCTTCAGAGTCGCACGTTGAACTGAGGCCAGTCGTCTCCTGCAGCGGTGCCGCAGAGTAACGCAGACGGACCAGCCTCTTTGGGTCCAGCAGCACGGAAGCTCGGTTGCTCGCCAGCGTGGCCATCGCCTTTTCCCTCAGCGCCGCAGCTGAACCTGACCATTCCGCAGAAACACAGCCGACACCGAGTACCGACGGCTTCGGCTGAATTTCGTACAGACCAAAGTCGGCATCACCTGCGAGCTTCTTGTAATGCGGATCGGATAGCGCATCGCACGCCAACACGAATCCGACGCCGAGCGCGTCCGCGTCGACCCATGAATTAGCGGCTTCTGGCTTAAACGCGTGGTACGCGCGCCACAGAACTCCCACGTGCGCCCCGATGGCACCCGAAGCGGCCAAGTTCGCGGGGCTTGGCATTTCAAAGCCCGCTGTCCCCGCGCAGCGACACTTGGTGTCCATGGACAGGGGAACCCACAATCTCGCTCCAGCAACCTTTGCCAACGCATCTTTAACTGATGCAAAGGCCGCCGGTGTCGTGGCACCGCAGGGCGCGGTTCGGGTGACCGTGCTCAGCTCGGCTCGCACCGGAGCGTAACGCACCCACGTATCCCACAGGCAGGGCAGTAGCCATGCGGCCGCTATGGCTGAAGCAAAAAATCGGGAACGAGCCCTAAAACCACTGAAACGAGCGCCGATCTTCAGCAAGACCGGTTCAGAAACCTCGAGCGCTAGCATCAGCACCACGCTCACCACGACCGGAACGACTCCCAGTGCGCGGAGGGGTTGCGCAAACTCCAGGATAACCCGAGTGATCGTGTTGGAGTCCAGAAGCGGCCCTGCGCACGCAAGAACTAACGTTGCGAACAACGCGCACAGACCCAGCCGTGCATTCAGATTCTTCCAGAACACAGCGAGGATAAGCACCGCCCCCAAGATCAAGGAGCTCAGCCAGGGTTCTCGATTCAAATCGAGCAACTCCCCATTGAGCAACCAATCGCCCAGGTGCCGCGTTCCAAATCCCACCCGTTTCCAACTGTTGAAATCAGGCCAACCAAAAGGCGGCGCGAGCGTTGCCATTCCTTGACCATAGAGAGCAGCCCCGCCAATCAATGCCCCAAGCCCCGCGGCAACAGCATTGGCGCGAACTCTCACCGACCCGGAAACCAGCGCCACTATGGAAAGCACGCCTAGAAATGCCAAACAAACCTGGGGATGCGCTGCCATCGCCAGGGCTGCAACCAGCAATGAACTAGAGGCTTTCTTCGAAGTCAGAACCAATCCAACTAGAACCGTGGCTAGAAGCGTTCCGACGCACTGGGCAAAGAGCCCCATCACAAAAAATGCGTCCATCCCACCCACGAATCCATTGAACGGGGCGATCAGACTCATCACAAGTGCACCCAAGCAAGCGTGAAGTGGGCGCACACCGAAGCGAAGCGCAAACCCAAAAACAACCAGCGGTGCCAAAATGACGCTGGTTCCCCCAACCAGCAGGGTTGCCTTCAAGCTATCGACCCCGAGCGAGACCAGCGCCGAGGCGATCAGCCATCCCAAAGGTGGATAATGGTGACCGATCGGAAAGCCACCTTGGTACGCGTCCAGCCAGCCCGTTCCTAAGCCAGATCTCGCCAGCTCAGCGATCACGTAGGCATGCGTGCGCGCGTCTCCCTGCACCATGACGTGCTCTCGAAATAGCGGCATCAAATCGAGCGCGGTGACGTTCCCCGCCAGCACCACAAGTCCACAACTGAGTATCAAGAGCCACTGTGGCTGACGTTCTGTTTTGGCAACAGCAACTTCAGGATCGACGATCCGACGCGCGAAAAACGTCGCCAGTAAAACCAGGAGCGTGATCAGCCCAAAAAGCATCGGCTCAAGTAGAACACACCGGAAGCGTTCCCCTACTGAACGGGAAACGAGGCTGTGGGCGGCTTCGCGACGGGAGCGGCCGAAGGCGCAGGCTCTCGAGAGGTGGCGGTCGATCGAGGTTCTCTTCGGGTGGGTGCGCGACTTTCGCGGGGTGCACGTCGTGGTGCTGCCGCAGGCGCAGGCTTCACCGCCACCGCAGGCGCAGGCTTCACCGCCAGTGCTGGCACAGGTTGCGACTCTACAGCCGGCGGGCTCGGAGCTACCAATGCTGCTGGTTCGGGCTTCGGCTCTTCTACAGGCACGAGCTTCGGCTCCACCGGCGCAACCTCCGCGCTAACCGGCACGGCAGGCTCAGCCACCGTTGCGCTCGCCGCGCCGATTGAATGACCGCGTGAAGCATTGAATGCGGTATAGATCGCAGACCCGCCAATCGCCAAGAAGACCATCAGCACGAAAGTGACTATCTTCAAATTCCTCGCCCTGCGCGCGTCCATCTCGGGTGTGCGGATAAGCCGTGGCGGCTCTGGTTCAGTGAAGGCATCGTGGAGCCCCCCACGCGAGCTCAATGGTGCTGGCCCGTCAGAATAGTGACCTACTTCACCGGCGACGAAGAATTCGTGGTGATCATCAGGCTCACTGTGCGCACTACTGGTTGGAGAACCCGTCGCTGTGCGCCCGAGAGCGAGCGCCGCAGGCGATGCCGGCAGGGTTTGCGATGGTTCGGCGACCCTTGGCAATTCGCGAACCGGCACCAACGATTCCTCGAAACGCCCGGGCGAACCACGCTCTCTTTCTCCAGCTACTTCGTGAGCAACCAGCGAGGGCTCCGCATCCTCTCGACGAGTCGGGAAAGGGATCACCTTTCCTTCTTCGTGGCGTGCACCTCCTCGCGGCGAAGGTGTCACGCCGAGCGCGCGCGCAGAGCCTTGCTGATCGAAATCGGTTGAGCCCTCCGCAAATGGAACCAGCGGCCCAAGGCCACTGGCGGTCTGGCTGAGGCCGCGGCGCCCCGCGCCCACCGCTTCTTGAAGCGAAGCTTGCGGTTGCTCGTCGGTAACCTGTAACTCAGCCGGGGTATTCGCTGGCGGGGCAACACCGAACATGGTGACCCGCGTCGCCTCTGGCACAGGAACCATCATGTCGAAATCTGGGACTGCTCGCGGACGCTCACTCGGCGTCGCTGGCCCCGGAGGAGGATCGCTCCAGTGCTGCGCCGCCAGCTCCTTGCCTGAACTCGCTGTGAACTCGGCAAATGCCTCCAGCCTGGACTCACTGGGCAGCCGTGCGGGAACCACTTCGTCGAACGGAGAGCGTTTATCGGGTGGCGGCAGACTCTCGCTGTGGTGGCTCGTCGGCACGATGTCTTCGTCCGCGCCCAAATGGTCAGCATCTTCCTTGACCACCAACAGACCTTCGAAGAACAACTTGCTGACTGTCTGGAGCGTCGATAAATCCTCGAAGGGCGACTCATCCACCACATCGAGCAACGTTCGCCTGCCATCGAACAACTTGAGGATGGCATTCAGCTCATCCGGGATCTCGTTCAGACGCTCCATGAGCTGTTCGTAGGCGACTTCGAAAATCGCTAAAGCGGGCGGCAATTGCTCCGCAAGCCGACCCCATTCATCCACCCGGCGCATCCCCTCCATCAACAAACCCTGTGTTGAAGTGGTGATGACCTCATCATTCGCCACAGGGCAAAACTCGACCTCAAAGGTGCCCACCGTCCAGAGCAAAGCCCGGTAAACGGCTTCTTCCCCGCGCAAGCGGCCCATCACGGCGTCCACCACTCGCCCATCACGAAAATAAACGCGCGCCTCTCGCGGACCATCTGCAACCCGCGCCACGCCGCTCTTGCGACTCACTTCAAAGGTCTGAAGTAAATCGACAACACCCATGTCCTCCAACGAACCGCTCAGGCGAGTGCGCCGGCTATTCGGCATGGTGGTGGCCATGCTCTGCTGCGTCTTCCGTGCAAGCAGGAGTGTTACCCGAGCGATCAGCTCACGCACAAAGATGGGCTTGGTGAGATAATCCTCTACCCCAAGCTCAAGCCCCCGCATCTTGTCTTCGATCGATTTTTCGCTCGTGAGGAAAACCACCGGAATAGCAGATAACTCGCGATTGTCTTTCAACCTCTTAACAAACGCATAACCGTCCGTGCCTGGCAGACGCGTGTCCGTGAGGATGAGATCAGGAACGGAGAATTCCACCTTCTCAAGAGCATCGGAGGCATTTTCGGCGGTCGTGACGCTGTAGCCGGCCTTCTTAAGGCTCACCTCCAGCACACGTACGCTGCGGGGATCGGCGTCGACGAGGAGGAGCTGCTTTTTTGCCACGAGCTTAGACGCCTATCTTGCCCAAGGATCGACTAGCTCACCAGCGCCAAAGCGCGCTTTCTTAGGTACGTGTTTCGGTGATTTCGAGGATTCCGCGTGTGTGGGGGGAACCCTTGAGCCACTCTGACTTGGCTTTCGGCCTTCCGGGTCCACCGCTTCGGGCTCCGTATTGTCCAGCTGCGGAGCCGATGAATTCGCTGAGTTCGGTGCTGAGGCGCTCGGCAACGCAGGCTTGGGCAAGGCCAGCTGGGGCAAACCTTGAGTGTCAGTCAGCGGTTTGGGGCCAACCCGGCTCCGCCACAGCCACACGCCAGTAGCTACCACAAGGAGGCTGACACCAAGCGCGATGCTTGCCCAAGTGGGCCAGCGACGAGTGGGCTGCACCACTTCGAACCCCTGAGTGATCGGTTCGAAAACCGGCGGAAGCTGACGGTGAGAAAGCGAGAGCCTCGCCCCAACCGCACCCGCCACACCTTTAGGCGAGCCATTGGCACTCCAGGTGTCGCGGATTTGGTCGAGCTCTTCAACCAACGCTGCCATGGTTGGAAAACGCTTTCCAGGATCCTTTTCAAGACAACGCAGGGTAACGGCTTCCAGTTCTCCTAAGGTCGTGCTCTCCAGCACATGGCTCGGAGGCACCGGCTGCATGTACATGTGCTTGGTCAATACCCCCATGAAGGAATCCGCTTCGAAGGGGACCCTCCCTGTAAACATTTCATACATCACAATCCCTAGCGCATAAATATCGACTCGCTGGTCCAACTCATCCCCCGCAGCCTGCTCCGGGCTCATGTAATGAGGCGTACCAAACACGATACCCTTCTTGGTGAGACGACTGGCCCCCGCGACTTTCGCTAAACCAAAATCCAACACCTTGATCACTGGCTGCTCGCTGTTTGCGCCGATGATTTGGATGTTGTCCGGTTTGAGATCGCGATGAATGATCCCCGCCGCGTGCGCTGCCCCAAGTGCCAACGCTACCTGCCGAATGAGCTCCAGCGCGAACGTCACTTGAATGGCCCCCTCGTGGCGAAGCAGCTCGCGGAGTGACGTGCCCGTGAGGAGTTCCATGACGAAATACGTCTGGCCTGAGGGAAGCGTTCCAAAATCCGTGATCTGCACGACGTTCGGATGATTGATGCGAGCCGCGGCTCTGGCTTCCTGCAAGAATCTGGCGCCAAGTTCTCCTTCGTTGGCGAGGTCGGCGCGAAGCGCTTTGAGTGCGAAGCTGCGCCCAAGCGCCACATGTTTCACTTCGTAAACCGTGCCCATGCCCCCCTCGCCGAGCACACGTTCGACCTGGTAGCGCTGGTCAATCACCACGCCGAGCAGGGGATCTTTGCGCGGCGCGCGCTCACTCGCTTCCAGAGCTGTCCCGTCAAACGGGCAAAACTGAGCATCCGCTGCAAAATACTGCTGGCACGCTGGGCACAAGGTTGATTGGCGCGAGCGGGCGACCAGGGGCTTCACAGCATAGACGGGAACCTGGGATGGCGAATCGGTGTGCACGCTCTTGCTCTTAAGCAGGGGTTAACTTCGCCCCGCACTCTTCACAAAATTTGGCAAGCCTGGCGCAAGGCACCCCGCACTGTGGGCACGGGACCCTTGCGCTTGCAGCTACGTCCGCGCCCGGTGACGGCGCGGTTGGGGACTGCGCCGTTGGCATGGGGGCGGCATAAGCACCTGGGTAGCCCGGCGTGGGTCGAGCCATTCCTGGAACGCCCCCCAACATGGCACCGCCCATCCCGAGGCCAACGCCCAGCGCAGCTCCGGCAGCCGCCAAGCCCGAACCGCCTCCCGGCTGAGCCATGCCCTGCCCCGCCCCAAGCATCGCTTCAGCAGCCGCAAATTGCTGGTACCGGTTCATGTCCAAATGCTGCATGTAGCGAGCGCGATTCATGAACTCTTGATCCAGCTGAAACTGCCGCTGTTGAGCCTCTGCTTCTGCCCGGCTCACACCAATCTTCGCCTTGCGCGCGTCGAGCTTGGCCTGAACGATCTGATCCTGCATCTGATCGACGCGGGCCTGATCCTCTTCAGGAAGATTGATGTTGAGCTTAGCAACTTCAAGCACGGCGACGCCCACTTGAGTGAGGCTCGGGCAATTGCTGACTATCGAACGCCCCACTTCGGGCCCCGCCGTTCCAAGATCCATGAACGTCAGGTTGCCTGAGCGGATGAGCTCAGTGAGCGTCGTGCGCAAGCCCATGAACAGCTGATCGAGCACCCAACGCTGGGGCTGCTCTGGATCCGTAGCTCCGGTCTGACCCACGAATTCGGTTACGAAGCGCACCGGATGGATCACACGATAAGAGAACGTACTAAACGCACGCGGTGT
>JBBSBI010000042.1:0-30388 GCA_038251425.1 Polyangiales bacterium | reverse complement strand
GGCTCGTCGTCTTGCATCGCCGGGTCGAGGGAGCGGCCGTTTGCTCGGAGGATTTTCTCGATGCGTTGTGCCGTGCGGCGGGCGATGTCGGCGACTTCGGCATGGGTGGGCGTTGGAAGAGTATGAAATACGAGAGCGTCATTGGTAGCGTCGCGGACAGTGACGTCGTCTAAGGCGAGAACATGGAAGTGCACGTTGAGCCGGAGGGCGCTGTCAGTTCTCTGCACAGCGGCGATGGCGCGGGTGTGTGCGTCAGCAACGCTTGGGAAGTCGAGAATGGTTTTGGCTCTTTTGCAGCGTTGAAAACTGGTCGTCGCTGGCAACGTCGAGCGTGTAGCGCGTGGCTTTTGCCTTTCCGGTCCATACCTGCAGGCGTAGTCGGGCGTAGTCTTCAGCCACTTTGCAGCTTGCGGAGCGCTTCCAGGTCCAGCAAATCTTTCACGCGCCCAGCCGCCGCCTTTGAACGAATGAGCT
This sequence comes from Polyangiales bacterium, assembly GCA_038251425.1. Classification (GTDB taxonomy): domain Bacteria; phylum Myxococcota_A; class Polyangia; order Polyangiales; family Polyangiaceae; genus JBBRRP01. The sequence goes on along the minus strand of JBBSBI010000042.1, from coordinate 29,914 downwards.
GGTCCAGATTGAGCATCGCCACCTGGCACCCGAAGAGCGCAATTTCAATCGCGCTCAACGCGATGTCCTCGTAGCTACCCAGGCCGGCGACTTCCCCCAGCAAATCGAGGTCACCCAGGTCTGTCACAAGGGTGAAGTTGAGGCCATTGGCAAGGGTCTGCGCATCCCAGGGGAATTTCAGCTCCGCGGGAGCGCCTCTGAGGCGCGGATGCACGGGCGCCAGCGCGGCGGCGAGGCGCGCTATGTTTTTCGGCGTGCGTGCGTAGCAAATATCCACATCGAGCGTGGCGCGCTGATGACCGTGCGCGATGACTGAGAGTCCGCCAATGAGCACAAATTCCACGTTCGCATCGGTCAGCAAGCCAAAGATTCGTTTGAAGTCGCTCATTTCGTTTTCGCCGCGTCGCGCGTTGCGCGCTGCAGCTCGATTGCGAGCGCGTTCAGACGCTGGACGTTTTCCAAGCGCTGCGTCGGGGTGAGCTTCAGGCCCTCAGCCAGGGCCGCAACATCCAAGCTGGGCGGGTTCATATCGAGCACGCGATACTGCCACGGTTCTTTGACGGGCTGCCACATGAGGAGACCTTAGCATTGTCGTGAGCGTAAGTCCCACAAGCGCATCCGCAACAGCCGCTGAGGGCGAGCGCGAGGGACACCGCGCGTTCTCGCTTGGCGTCGTCGGCTGTGCGGCGCGGCGCGGTCCCCACCGGCGGCTACTCCGCGCGCCGCAGCGGCGTAGCAGGCGGCAAGATCGGGCTCATCGGAACTGAGCTTGGGCGGCTCGTCGTCTTGCATTGCCGGGTCGAGGGAGCGGGCGTGTGCTCGGAGGATTTTTCTCGATGCGCTGCGCTGTGCCGATCGTCGGGCGATATCGGTGACTTCTGAGCGCGTGGGCGCAGGAAGAGTGTGGAAGACGAGAGCATCTTTAGCGTCGCGGACAGTGACGCCGTCTAAGGCGCGAACGTGGAACTGCACGTTGAGTCGGAGCGCGCTGTCAGTTCGCTGCACCGCGGCGATGGCGCCGGTGTGGGCGTCGGTGCGCGAGGGCACTCTCGACATGCGCCGCGAGGGAACCGTCATATAGCCGAGCAACGCATGCAAGCCCCAGTGACGCACGGTACGAGGGGCAACACCTGCTGCTCCATGTCCCGAAGCGGCGTAGGCGTGCGTCGTGCAGCCGTCGTGCCGGTGTCGTCGACTTTGCCCCCTATTCGCCAACGAACTCCTTGCCGCGCTCAGGCCTTGCGCACGACACAACGGTCGCCCGAGCCATCCGCTTTCCGGCTGATCTCCGAGATCGAATCAGCGCTGAGCGCTGTGGACGTAGTTTCGAGGGGCAAATGAAGTCGTGCTACTCGCTTTGCACCTGCTGGCTCGGCTGAGCCACCTGAAAACCACGGAGGCCTTTTGTACCCCAGGAGCCCATGCGACAGCTACCAGTCCGCCCCGACCTTGCGCAGTTGGAGACTACGGATGCGGACGGTTTCGGTGGCCACACCGCTCTTTTTGGCTGCGTCGTATCGCAACCATTCAGAACTGGTCGGCAAAGGGACGCGGACTGTGCGCGTTTGCTGCTCGCGAAGGCGCCAACCCGAACGCGCGGACAGCGTTAGCCGCCCACGCCGCCGTTGCCACTCATGCCGGCTTGCCCGCTCATTCCACCGCCGTTCACGCCCGCTTGTCCATTGGTGCCACCCGCTCCGCCTGTGGTGCTTCCACTACTCCCACCCGCAGCCGCTCCACCGGTCGACGGTGCACCACCGGTTGCCGACATTCCTCCGGTACCGCCCGTGCCCATATCGACTCCTGCGACAGCGCTGTACAAAACACTCGGTGGAACCACGAAGTACGTGTGACCTGGCTTTCCTTGTGGATCGCTCGGCTTCGCCCAACGCACTTCACAGAAGTCATTCGCGCCGCCTTCCTTATGGAAGATGTCGATGTAGTAATACTTGCCTTCGGTGAGCGGGATGGGGCCTGATTTTTGTCCGGGCAGCAAGAAGCTGTTAGCCGGTGAATAATCATCCACCGCGGCGATCGGCCGTGCCTTATCCGGCGTGCTGAGGCTCAGCCAGAGCTGCGATGCGTTGTCGGAATCCAGCCAGAACACGTAAACGCCAGTTTCTGGCGCTTTGATGAACCCACGAATCCGCTGTCCGTAATTGTCCCCCCAATTCATTGGCTGCAGTGGATTTCCGGGTGCGTGTGCCAGCAAGCCGCTCATCAGCTGATCCGAAAAGTTGGGGTGGTCCGGGAAATCAGGGGAATACATCAGAGAAGTGAGCGCCGCCACCGAGCTCGTGTTGCCCTGAAAGCCAACGCGGGGGATATCGTTCCAGACTTCGCGCAGCACAGTGCCCGGTGCGCCCACGATCATCGAACCCGCGCATCCATCGTCAGGATTGCACCCTTGATCACCCGTGTTGTAACCGGAGACATCCTTGGTCGACCCCGAATAGTCTGGCGGCATGCCACCTGATGCCGGCGGTGCCGACGCCATTCCGCTTCCCCCCGTCCCTCCGCTTGCCGTCGAGTTCATGATGGGTTTGATAACGGGACGCGCGGCGTTGACTGCTGGCTTTCCACCGAGCGCGTCAGGTTCCAACACACCTCGGGGCGGGCTTCCTTCGGGCGACGAACAGGCATACGCCGTCGCCAGGAACGCACCCACCGTACTGACCCAAACGAACTGCTTCGCCATATAGATGTCTCCGATGCGTTCGAATTTGGTTCTTCGACGCTTCCGCTTCTTGCGACAGACTATGCCCACTCTGTCACTCGCGAGCAAGCGACGCGTGCGTTGCTGCTCAAGCATTCTCGTTGCGACACGCGACGCCGGCTTAGCGACATGAACCGTGAGTGAACTGTGCTAGAGCTGGTACTCGTGGATGCCAGCCGTTCGTCGTTCATTCGAGAATCTTAACAATTACAGACTCTCAACCAATCCGGCCAAGCCACCTCAGTTGAACTTTTGCGACGCAAGGCACGCCCCTGTGCTTGCCCAACAGGCCTACTGGGCAAGCAGGAGCCTCAAGTCCGTGGGATTCTGGGGTGCTGAACCAACCCGCTCGCACCCCCAAAGCCGATCTGGTACGTCCTCGTGCGCATGAGCTACGTCGTCTTAGCCAGGAAATGGCGACCCGCGAGTTTTGAGGATTTGGTCGGGCAAGAGCACGTTGCCAAAACCCTCGCCAATGCGATCGCTGCCAACCGCGTCGCGCACGCCTTCTTGTTTACGGGAGCACGCGGCGTGGGCAAAACGACGAGCGCTCGCATCTTGGCCAAGGCTCTGAATTGCATGCGTCCCCCGGGTAGCGTCCCGGCAGGGACTGATCCCGGCCCCACCGCCATACCTTGCCAAGTGTGCTCAGCGTGCAAAGAGATCACGCTCGGCACCGACATGGATGTGCAAGAGATCGACGGCGCCAGCTACAACGGCGTGGATGAGGTGCGGAGGCTGCAGGATTCGCTGCCGTATCGCCCTTCCCGCGACCGCTACAAGATCTTCATCGTAGACGAAGTTCACATGCTCTCGCAGAGCGCGTGGAACGCGTTCTTGAAAACCTTGGAGGAGCCGCCTCCACATGTGAAGTTCATTTTCGCGACAACAGAGGTGCGGAAAGTCCCCGTTACCATCCTCAGCCGCGTGCAGCGCTTTGATTTTAAGCTCATTCCGACGCGGCTGATCGCAGATCGTCTGCGTTATGTGCTCGGCGAAGAGGGCATCAAGACTGACGAACTCTCGCTGTCGATTGTGGCGCGCGAGGCCGCCGGAAGCATGCGCGACGCGATGAGCCTTCTCGATCAGGTGATCGCCTGGGCCGGGACTGACCTTACCGGAGCGGGCGTTGCCGAGGTGCTGGGCGTCGCCAGCCACCAGGTACTGCATGATATCGCAGGGTCGCTCGTGAAAGGGGATGCCAGCCGCTGCTTGTCGGTGGTCGCGGACCTCGCGGTGCAAGGTTACGATCTAGCGCATGTGGCGCGCGATATCCTGTCATTGCTGCGCGACTTAGTGGTGGCGAAGGTTCACAAGGAGCCTGAAGCGCTGCTCGATCTCGCGGATGAAGAGCGAAAAGATGTCGTCACCCTTTCGGCGAGTGCTGAGCTCGATGATCTGATCCGTTTGCATCAGGGGTTTTCGGAAGGGTTCGACACCGTCGCCCAGAGCGGACACCCGCGTTCCGCCCTGGAAATGTTGTTGGTGCGCTTGGCGCGCAGGCCGCCACTCCTTCCGATCGATGATCTCATCGGGCGCCTCGCTCAACTCGAACGGCGACTGAGTGGTCGCACCATTCCGGCGCCAGCACGCGCGCCTCAGGGCCCACCGGCTGCAAGCGCTGGCCCTCCCCGCGGAGACATGCGCCCACGCGGCCGAGAGGGACAATCGCCTCCCAGTGCCCGGCCTTCGCCGACGGACTCAGGGGACGAGCCGCCACCGGCGTCTGAATCGTTAGCCTACACTGGCAAAGCACCCGAACTCGCACCGCCTCCCTATCCTGAATTTCCGCCGGAACGACGGCCTGAGTCCGCCCGGCCGCAGCAGGCTGCCATCATCAAGAGCCGAAAGGGCGGCCTCTTGGAGGATCCAATTTCGCTGGAACACTGGCGAGCGGTCGTGGAAAAACTCGAGGATACTCGACCCGAGCTGGGCGCTTATCTCGGGCACGCCGTGCCACTCACCTTGGCAGCTCCGAATGTGGTGTTGGCATGGGAGCCTGGAAGCGTCTTTGCGTCGCAGGCCGCCTCACCCGAAAATCAGGCACTGCTAGAGAGGGCGCTCTCGGACCATTTTGGCGCGCCAACAACAGCGAGTCAGAAGCTGGAGGCGGCTGAAGGACGGGATTTCATGTCGCTCCTCAGCATCCGCCACGAACAGGCCGAACTGGCACGCAAACAGGCGATCGATCGGGCTCGGAAACACCCGACCGTCGTGCTAGCCATCGAGGTCCTGGGCGCCAAGCTAAAGGACTTAAAGCTCGGTGAACCTGACGTCACTCGCTAGGGCCGATGCTACCTTCTAAGCTCACACGTTTGATCCAGCTTCTCAGTCGCTTCCCCGGCGTTGGAGAGAAGACTGCCCAACGCTTCGCCCTGTACCTGATCCAACATTCGGATTTGTCGGATCAACTGGGTCGGGAGCTCACGGAGCTTTCTGCAAGCATTGTGGTGTGCGAACGCTGTGGAAACATCGCGGAGCGCGCGCTGCCTGGCCCCTCCTGGTGCACGGTGTGCACGGATCCTCGGCGCCAGGGTCGGCTGCTCTGCATTGTGGCGCGCGTGCAGGATCTGTTGGCTATTGAACGCAGCGGGGCGATGCGCGGACGCTATTTTGTGCTGGGCCGGCTGCTTTCTCCGCTCGACGGGATTGGCCCCGAGGAGCTGCCTCTTCAACAGCTCCTGAAGCTTACGGAAGCCGAAAATGTTGAAGAAGTGCTCATCGCAACACCGCCCTCGGTGGACGGTGAAGCCACTGCGCTGTTCTTGGCACGTGAACTCGGCAAAAGGGGCCTCAAGCTTTCGCGGATTGCAAGTGGCATCCCGCACGGTGGGGACCTCGAATTCGCCGACCAGATCACGCTCGGCCGCGCCATCGACGATCGACGAGACCTTGGCTAGCTGGCGTGAGAATCATGTGCAAACGCACCCGAACCGCTTGATTCGCACGGTTAGCGAGGCGAAGATGCCCGACACGCATGCGGACTCCTGTTTCAACCCCTGACGCTCCGGCGGCCATAGGCCCGTACAGCCAAGCGGTGGTGGCATCTGGGTTCGCATTCTTGAGTGGCCAGATCCCGCTGGATCCAGAGACCGGCGAACTTGTGCCTGGGCCGATTGAAGCGCAAACAGAACGCGTTCTTCAGAACCTGAAAGCGGTGCTCAAGGCCAGCGGCAGTTCCTTCGCTAACGTAGTGAAGACGACCATCTATTTGATCGACCTCGCAGATTTCTCCAAAGTGAACGCCATTTATGGTGCGCACTTTGGGTCCAATCCACCCGCCCGCGCAACCGTGCAAGTCGCCGCTCTCCCCAAGGGAGCCCGTGTTGAGATCGATGCCATCGCGCAGATCTCGGAAGAGGCAAACCAGCCATGAGTCAGCCCAAAGCCATTGATGACGCCCTGATCAAAGCCACCAAAGACCAAGCGCTGGCCGCCGTTGAGAAAACTGGCGACCGCTATCCTGAACTCATCCGAAAATGGGTTGAATCGAAGAACACTGAAGCGCTGCTCAGCGTGGCTGATGCTCCAAGCGGCAAGGCGCGGAAGGAAGCGAAACGGGCGCTGAGTGTATTGAAATCAAGGGGCGTGAAGTTTGATGAGCCGTCCCACGTCGTCTCGCTGCGCAATCGCACCGATGAATCGGCAGATGAAGCGTGGCTGGTACCACCGGACAATAATGCCACCATTGGTTTGGTTGTCGTCCGGCGCAGTGCCACCAAGCACCATCAGGTAGTGTTTGTATTTGTACATCCAGCCCTGGGGATCCGACGGGTGGAAGGTGGGATGTTAAGCCAATCTCAATTCAAGGACGCCCTACAGCGTGCCCTGCCTGTACCCGACAGTCGCGCGGTTCAGGTACCGGTTGAATGGGCTCGCTTTCGGATTGCTGCAGGCCACCGCCTGCACGCCCAGACGAAGTTGCCCGTACCCCTGGGCTGGACGAGCAACCAAGCACTGCTTGGACCAGTCCCGGAAGGCGTTGTGGCACACCCCTTCGAGTCCGAAGGACTAGAGCTTGCGGACGACGACGCACGCACACTCGCCAAGACCTCGCTGAAGCTGCACACCATGCCGGAGTTCCGCTCCTGGTTCCCATCCCAATCCGCCATCGCTGAACTCCTGCAGAACATCGGAACGCACCTCACACCGGGCACCGAACCACCCCAGGAAGAGCTCCAGAAGCATCTTGAAGCCGAAACTTTGCTCGCCACCGATCGCTACTTTTCACCTGAACGCCGGCAAGAGATAGCGGCCTTGATGAAGGACTGCGCGCTTGGGATCCTGCAGCGAGATGGCGAGACTCAGGCGCTGGAGGTGGCCGCTACCATCCACGTGATCGAAAAAGCTGGGCTCATCACCGATCCGCCGCACGAGATCGCATTCCTCAAGGGCTTCTTCGAGAAGGCGATTGGCCTCATTCTTTCGCAAAACAATGGCCGCCTCACCATCCCCGTGGCCCAGGCGCCAGCCATGTTGACCGATACTCCCGCGAGTGAGGCCTCTGGCGCACCCCCCGTCGCACCCCCCGTCGCACCCCCCGTCGCCCCCCCGGGCGCATTGCCTGCTCCTGAGAGCGCCTAAATCGCGACGCCACAAAGAGGCTCCAGGTTAACAATTCGATTCGAGCGCGAATCTTCGAAATTCTCCCAGCAATTTTTGAGTGATTGATCCCGGGTGCCCTGTCTTGATTGGGTTTCCGTCGATCCGCACCACTGGAAGAATTTCGCGGATGCTCGAGGTGATAAAAACTTCGTCCGCCTGCAAAAGATCTGTCAAGCGGAGCGCGCGTTCTTCGCACGGGATGCCAAGATGCTGAGCCAATTCGAGCACCGTGCGACGTGTGATACCCGGCAAAATCCCGAGTTCGAGGGGTGGGGTCAAAAGGCTCCCGCCAGTCACCATAAAAATATTGGAAGTGGCGCCTTCGAGAACTCTCCCGCCGCCATCAACAATCAACGCTTCAAGTGCGCCGTGTTTTTTGGCCTCACGCATGGCCAACACTGCCACTAAGTAGTTCCCCACTTTGGCACCCGATGCCTCGGTGTCGTCTGAAACCCGTGAAGTACGGTAGCTGATCACCGACACGCCCTCGGCATAAGCGGCCGCAGCCGGGGCCATGAGCGGCCCCACCAAAACGACGCGGGTTGGCTGATTCGCGAGCGCCGGATCGAGTCCAAGCGTATCGCCCGTGCCTCGGGTCACCACAACGCGCACGTAGCTCTCAGAATTCTGAGCGGCTAGAACGGCTACACGAACTTCTTGGTCGATCGTATCCGGAGTAACCGGCAATTCGATGAACACACGTTCGGCACTGGCGCGGAGGCGTTGCCAATGGAGCGCCGAACGAAAGGGCACCCCGCCGTAGGTTCTGAGCGTTTCGAACACCGAATCACCGTAGAGGAAACCCCGATCAAAGACGCTGATAACGGCTTCGCTCGGCGGCACCAGCCGACCATTGATGATCACGATTTGAGGCATAAGCCGTTCTTTTGCCTCAACTACTTGCCGCGCAGCGCTGCCAACATCTGCGCTGCTTGGCTGAGAGCTGGATCCGTTTGCACGGCGCGCTCAAACATCTGAAGCGCCTTGTCTGTCTCTCCCATTTTCTCATGAATCTCCCCGAGATACATGAACACCTCCGCCTTGCTGATGGGGCTCTTGGCGTCAAATTTCTGTAACAAGAGCGCTCGGAACATCTGTTGAGCTTTCTTGAGATCAGAGGCTTCCAGGGCCACGAGCCCAAGCTGCTTCAACACACTGATGTTGCCCGGCTCAATGCGGAAAGCCTTGTCCAATTCTTCGAGCGTGCGCGCGATGTCCCCCTCTGCGCGGAAGGCGTTGGCCAAACGACGATGCACCTCAGCTAGCTCCTTGGCGCGTTTGCCGCCATAGCTCGCCACCACTTGTTCGAGCGTACTGATCGCCTGCTTCCCTTGACCTGCAGCACTGAAAGCGTCGCACAATTCGAGTAAAAGCTCGCGATCTTCGGGCTTTTTGTCACTCGCTTTCTTTAGCAACGCGGCCGCAGCTTCCAGATTTTGGCAGCGCTCGCTCTCCACCGCCGCAGCTTTTCGGAGCAGCAGAATGGCGGCATCAACAGAGGGGGCGTGCTCTGCTTGGGCCGCGAAAAGCGCCGCCTGCTTGGAAAACTCTCCAAGATTTTCGTAGAGGCCCGTCAACTGCTCGATGATCTTGGTGTTCTTGTCATCGAAGCCGAGCGCGCGTTCAAGAGCTGCCGCTGCTGCGCGCTCATCGCCTAGGCTAAGCCTGAGCGCTGCGAGTTCTTCGGCGAGTTGGCGCGCTTGGGCACCCTCACTTGTATCCAGTAGCTTCTCTAGAAACCCAGCCGATTGCGATAGGTTGCCTTCTAGCCCGCAAAGACGGACCAGAGCCGTGAGAGCTGCCACATTTCGTGGATCACGCGTGGCAATCTCCTCGTAAACTTGAATCGCGCGTGGGCGATCTGCCAGCCGGCTCTCACAGATTTCTGCCAATCGCAGCTGAAATGTCAGCTCCTTTTGTGTCTCGCCAAGCCGTGCAGCCACCTCAATCTGCGAGCGTAGCAATTCCGCTAACTCCTCATCTTTCCCCGACTTTTCAAGGAGCTCACTGAGAAATACCACGGCGCTAGACTCGCCCGGATCGCCATCCAGGATTGCGCGCAAGAGCTCGATCGCAAGTTCAGGCGCGCCCAGCTCCTCGGCCTGAAGCTTGGCCAAATCCATCCGCAACTGGCGGCGCTCAACGGGAGAATTTGCTTGATCGACCAAGCGCTCCAACAAATCGGCGAGCTTACGCTGCGCTCCGCCGGCCGTGTAGAGCTTTCGCAACACCTCGACGCTCTCCGCATCCGCAGGGTCATTCTCCAAAAGCTGCTCGTAGAGGCTTGTGGCACGCGCCGCATCGCCAAGCTGCGCATGGGCGATCCGAGCCGCCTGACGACGCAAATCGACCACCGACTCCCCTTCAGCGGCAAGCTCGCTCCGTCTCACCAGCAATTCAAAAGCTTCCTTGAAGTTGCCCGAATTCACGGCGATGCCCGTTAGCTCGGCCAAAGCCCAACTGCTTTCAGGCTCGGTCGCGAGCAGGTCGCGAAGCAGACGCTCAGCGAGAGCTGAATCCGCCAAGCTGCGTGCCAACCCAACCGCTTCTCTCAGGATCCCTTCGCGGTCAGCGTCGAGGGACAACTTCGCACGCCGTTCCAAGGTGGCGATCAGCTCTCGTTCACGCCCGGGTTCGCGCTGAAGACGCTCAATGCTGAGCAGAAGTTCCTCCCGCGAGGGTTCCTCACCCAACGCCTGCAACAGTGCAGCTTCTGCAGCCCGCGGGTCCTTAAGCCTGCGCTCGTACCACTCAGCAAGCTTCTCCCACAATTCTGCGGTGCGCTGGGAACCCAGAGATTTACTGGACGCGATCGCATCTCGAAAGGCGTCGGCGGCGCTTTGCCAATCGTCCGTCAAAGCGGCAAGACGCTCCACCTCTTCCAACAGCTGAGATTCGCCCGGTGCATCCTTCAGACCACTCTGAAGAACTCGCTGCGCCGCTTTCGGATCGCGACAATCTTCCTCAAGCACACGCGCAAGGTCACGCCGCATCTCCACGCGCTCCTCCGGATGCTGCGCAAATCCCACTCTTTTTTCGTAAAGTCCGGCCAACCGATCGGTCTGGCCTGCATTCCGATAACCAACTTCCAAAAGCTCTGCGACCTCCTCAAACAGGTCTCGGTCTTCGGTGAGTGATTCCAAGACCGACACGGCACCCACATGATTGGGAGCACGCTCAAGCGCCATGCGCAACGATGAGAGGCCTCGATCAAACGACTTAAACTCGTCGATCTGCAATCTACCCAGCCGATGGTAGATTTCAGCCTGAGCCTCGGCGCCGGGCTCCGCGAGCGCACGCCGTTCCAAGATATCGGCGAGCTCTTCCGTACGGCCGAGCCGCGCGTAGAGGCGATCCAGAGCAAGCAGAAGCTCCGGCTGATCTCCCGCTTGTTCGATGGCACGCACATAAGCCAGAGTGGCGCGCGCATCATCCTTCAGGTTTTCTTCGGCGATGCGACCGAGACGCGAGAAGAGATCACAAGCCAGCTCGGGGTCGAACGTGGCCAAGGCTCGTTCTTCGAGACGTTCAGCATACGCAGTGCGATCCGCCGTCGTCGCACACAAGCGTTCGACCTCCGAGTGGAGCTCAGACAGTGCCGGGGCTTCGCTGAGCGCGCGCATCAGCGCCGCGAAGGCCGCACCCTTGCGTGAGAGCGATTGTTCTTCCACGCGGGCAATCTCGCGCAGGATGTCCACGCGATCGGAGGCTTCTGTCGTGACCGTCAGGGACAGCTCAAGCATCGACACCAGCTGTTCGTAGTTCTCCCCTGTGCGGAGCACGGGCAACAGGATCTCGGCCGCCCTTTGGCGCTGTAAATCGTTATTGGCGGCGATGCTTGCCACCGCAAGTTGCGCTTCGCCATCGGACGCATCTTCCCCAAGGATCTCCGCGTATTCATCCAAGGCTTCGTCGAAATTCTGAAGCTGAACCGTCAGCAATTTCGCGATTCTACGCCGCAAAACCAACTTTTGAGCGGGGTCTGTGGCCGCTTCCACTTCCCCTTTCAAGCTCTGCAGTAAATCCCCGAAGCGATGCTCCACCTCGTAAAGCCGCTGCACTTCGGAGAGCGCCTCCGAATCCCGCGGCCGCTCCTCTAGGGCACGTTCCAGCAGGTCAATCGCACGCCCCGTCTCTCCCAGATCTTTCTCGAAAGCGCGCGCTGCACTCATTCTTAACTGATAGCGGAGCTCCGCGTCGTCCGGGTCCGTCAGCTGAAGGCGCTGCTCGTAGAGCTCCACGAGCCGAACGGCGTTTCCAGCCGTTTCGTACAGCTCAATCAGGCAATCGAGCGTGAATGCGTGGTCAGGCTCAAGGTCCAGAGCTTCTTCGTAAGCGTGGGCCGCACCTGTGCGATCCGAAAGCATGTCGCGGCGCACCTCCCCAACGTAACGGAACGAAGCAGCCCGTTCGGCATCGTCCGGCGCGAGCTGCGCTTTGGATTGCAGGACTTCCACCAAACGCGGCCAATCGCCCAGTAAGACGGCCAGCTCTTGCATGCGTTGCAGCGGTTCTCGCTCCAAAGGCTCCAGCAGATGCAAGCGGCTGTAGGCGTACAGAGCTGCGCGCGCGTCATCCCTCTCCTTGTCGTGGATCCCCGCCAGCGTCGCGAGCAGTGCTGCTTTCTCCCCGAGCTCCGGGTGTTCCTGGAGCAGCTCCTCGTAGAAGATTGCCAGCGCATCGAAGGCTCCTGCAGCGCGCACGACGCTCTCGTATTCTTCACGCACTTGCCCATCCTCAGGATCAAGCTTCACCGCTTCTTCTAAGGCCCGACGCGCCTTATCCAGGTCTTTACCGCGTTCGCGCCAAAGCTCAGCGGTTTCCCTCAAAATATTGACTTGATCGAGCAAATCTGGCGAAACCTGAAAGCGATCTTCGTTGAGCTGAATGAGGCGTCGCCAATCATCCTTGGCCGCGTAGAGCGGCCTCAGTATCTCAACCACACGCAGCTTTTGCTCGGGCTCACTTCGGAGCTCTTCCAGTTCAACTAGAGCCTCAGCATTCGAAGCATCGAGTTCGAGTACGGTTTCGAGTTGATCCACGGCGCGCCCGGCGTCAGAAAGCTCCCTCCTGTAGATCTTGGCCAAGGCCAAGCGATACTTGATAGCCCCCACGCCCGCGGCGGACTCAGCCTGGAGCTCATACAAAGCCGCTAAGTCCTGAAACCGCATTCCGGCGCGATAAAGCTCAGCAAGTGCCGTTAAAGATACACTGTCCGTATCGTCGAGGCCGAGCGCTTCCTGATACGTTGCGATCGCTTGCTCAGGTTCGCTGAGCGCGCCCCGCTGAAGGGCTGCAATCATATGCAAGGCAGCTAAACGTTCGGACGTTTCGTAGCGATGCTCAAGCGCCCCTCGGTAGAGTTCCACGCGCGCGGCGTGTTGCTGCGTGCGCTCCAAGAGTTCGTCGACATTCGCAAACAGTTCCTTGCTTTCGGGTTCAAAATCGAGAGCTCGCTTGTAAAAATGGAGAGCTCTCTCCGCCTTGCCCAGATTGGCAAAAAGTTCGCCTGTTCGACGCGCAAGCTTCGCTGTGGCGGTGTCATCGCCCGCAAGTTTGTCGAGCTCCGCGGCGTAGATTTCTGCGAGCCGCGCCTGACCTCCCGCCACCTTAGCGAGGCGTTCGAGTTCGCTCACGACCGTTTCATCGTCTAGCGCATCAGGCAGCATCCGGGCGGACGTCTCGAGCGCCTGAGCGTAGTCTTCCTTTTGTTCTTCATAGAGCTTTGCCAGACGCGTCAAGAGCGTTCGGCGTTCGTCCGGGGCAGTGGCGTGGTCGAGCCGCGTATTCAATGCCCGCATCAGATCGTCGTAGGCTGCGCGACGCAAATACACGGGCTCAAGGATCTCCGCTGCACGAGCGCGCTCACTGGACGCTTCAGCTTGTGTGAGCCAACGTTCGAGCGCCGCCAGCGTTCCTGCGTGCTGGGCATCTTCGGATAACGACACTTCCAACTCATCCAATGCCCGCGCGACCTCTCCCTGACGCTCCCCTAACACTGCAGCCATTTTCACGCGCAAATTCGGTGCTTGCTCCGTCTTCCGGTCGATCTGCCGTTGATAAAGCTCCACGAGATCAGCAAAGCGCTCCATCTCTACATACAGCGTCTCGAGCGCGTGGAGCGCCTCGACCTCCAGCGCCAAATCTAGGATGCGCTGGTAAGCCTCGACTGCGCCTGCTTTGTCCTTCAGTGCCGTCGCGAGCAAGCTCGCCTTCCGATACAGAAACTGCTTTTGCTCAGCTTCGGAGTCCGCCGCATCGATTCGACGCTCGATAACCTGAAGTAGCTTGTCGGATTGACCCAACTCTTCAAAGAGCGACTCAAGGGCCACGAGCGAGGGCCTATCATCGGGTTTCAGCTCAAGCGCTTTCTCGTAATACTCTTGTGCGAGCAGCGGCTCTTTGAGGCGTTCGCGCGCAACAGCAGCAATTTTGTGATAAATCTCCAACTGCACATCACCGTCGAGCACTTCCGGGGCGATTTCGCGGAGCAACGCTACCTGCTCAGCATGGGCAGCAAGATTTTCCGCCAACCGCTCTAGGTGCAAGAGCCAGGCGGGGAGTTCCGCGCTGCCGGTCGCCAATTGAACGGCACTCTTCACATAGCCCAGCGCGCGGTGCGGTTCCTTGAGTGCACCCTCCGCGATCGCCAATGCTTGCCCCAGTCTCTCAAGCTTGACGAAGGGATCCTCGTTCGTCTCAACTTCGATTTCGATCACACGCAACAGTTTGTCGTGGTGGGCCGCGGCTTCGTAAATCGGATGGAGTATTTCGGCCGCTTCACGCCGTGTGACAGGGTCCTCGGCGTCCAAGAAGCGAGCGAGAGCCGCCTCGGTTTGAGCATCTTGCGAGTCAATCGAGAGCGCCCGACGATAGGCTTCCAATGCCCCTTCGACATCATGCAGGCGCTGGTGCTTCACGCTCCCGAGGCGCTCCAAAAGCGCCAGGCGGACGGCATCATCTTCGGTAAGACCCAGATGCTGCTCGAGCGCCTCCGCAAGGTCCCCCCAACGTTCGGATTCTTCAAAAAGCTGTTCGAGCGCTGAAAGGCTGCCTTGCGTAGCACCGAACAGCTCAATCAGCCGCCGATAACTATCGATTGCATCGCTGACGGCGTGCAGCTTATCGCGCTCCACCTCAGCCCTCCGCAGTAGAAAGGCGAGTTGATCAGACGGAGCCGCGGCCAGCTGGAATCTCTTTTCCAACACCTCCACCAACTTGGCCCAACTCTCTGTCTGTACGAACAGCGAGTCCAACGCACGAAGCGCGTCCGCATCGTCCGGAACCTCTTCTAAACGTGCTTCCCACGCACTGACTGCGGCCGTTGGATCATTGAGCGTCGTCGCTGCTAAGGTTCCGAGCTTTCCGAAGTACGCCACGCGCGCGGCAGGCTCCGTCTCGTGTCGGATAATCGCGCGGTAGATCTCGGCGAGGCGCGTGTGCGAAAGCCCTCGTTCATAGATGGGTTCAAGCGCACGGGCGGCTGTGAGCACAAGCTCGCGATCAAACTCATCCAGACCAAGTACTTCTCGATAAGTGGCCTCGGCTTTGGCCTCATTCTTGAGCGGACCTTCGTAGAGGCCAGCCGCTTGGAGCAGGATTTCTCCCCGCACACTTGGGAAATCCACCTGTTTCGCGGCCTCCAGCAACACTGCCGCCACTCGCTCCTCTGCCGCCATCCGTTGACCGACTTCGAGCAGACGCCCGCGCGACACTTCATCCAATGGGAGAAGTGGCACCAGCTCGGACAAGCTTTCAAGCGCCGCTTCGTCATCGTGCAGCTTCTCATCGCGCAGCTCGGCCATCTTCTGCAGGAGCTCGCGCCGTTCAGCCAAGAGGGGTTCTTTATCGGACAGGAGCGCTTCCTGTTTTCGCAAATCCAAAAGCCGGATCACCCACATTTTATCGAGCAACCGCATCTCTCGGCGTGCTTCGTAGACAGCCTCGAGCTGGCGGGCCGCTCGTGTCCGAAGATCGCCGATATCTAGCATGCGTTCGGCAAGTTCACGAGCGACGTAGTCCTGTGGATCGAGCGCCAGAACGTCCTCGACGTGCCCGATTGCTTGCTCGGGCTCCAGCAAGTCCAACTTCAGACGGGCTAGCTGATTCTTGGTTGAGATCAGCTCTTCGCCGTCGACAGTTTGCAGGCGCTTTTCTAGGAGCTCTGACAGAGAACGTTGACGACCCAGCTTCTCGTAGAGACGCAAGAGCGCCTCATTGGCTAACGGATTCGCGGGTTGGTTCGCGAGAATGCGTTCGTAATACAGCACCGCGCGCTCGGGATTCTCGATGATTTCTTCGCAAATCAGCGCGACTTCAACCAGCATATCCACGCGTCGAACGATATCGTCGGTGCCTTCGGAGGCTTTGTCGTAAAACGACTCAAGCTCGCTCCAGCGCTCAGCCGCTGTGAGAATGTCCTTCAGCCGTTGAAACGCGGCTTCATCACCGGGATTCAATGCGAGCACGCGCTCCAGGTAGGGAGTGGCACCAATTGGATCTCCTAGCCGATCCTCGTGAAGCCGCGCCGCCCGCCCGCAGAGCTCTGCCACGAGTTCAGTTGAAAGCTCCCCGCTTAGCACTTCGCGAAATACCTCCGCGAGTTCACTCGGCTTGCTTGCCACACGAGCAAGATCCTCGGCGCGGTCCCACAACTCCAATTTTGTGGGAAATTTGCGCACGGCGCGCAGCAGCGTTTCGAGCGCGCGCCCCGTGGAAGAGAGCCCCTTTTCGTAGACTTCCGCGATGCGCAGTAACAACTGCAGATTATCTTCTAAGTCAGGGGTCACGGCCAAGAGCAGCGTGAGAACCCGCACTTCATCCTGCCCCTGACCTACCTCTCGGTACTCCGCTGCCAGTACCTTGGCGGCCGCCGCCTGAAAGGATGGGACCGCGAGCAATCCTTCCAACACGGAAATAGCCTCGGTACGCCACACAGCGGATTCCAAGCCTAGAGTCGCCCGTTCGAGTGCGAGCTCTGGCTGATTCAAGGGCCCAAGATAGAGGCGCCCCAGAGCAATCAAGCGCCCCGCCCGCGCATCACCCGACAGCAGCTGCGCATGCTCTTCAAGCACCGAAGCCGCCGCTGCGTGTTCACCTGCGCTCAACAGCAACGGGGAAAGCCGCTCCAAAGCACCCAAATTCTCAGGTTCGATCTGAAGCACGCGACGATAGCGCTCGATGGCTCGGCCCGGATCAGAAAGCCCCTGCTCCTCTAATTCGGCCCAACTAAAGAGTAAGCCAACGCGTTCCCCATCGGAAGCATGCTCAACACCGATGGCTAGCAACCAACGCAGGTCGTCCCAACGCTGTTCCTTCTTCAAAAACGCCTCAAACGTGGCGACCGTCGAGGCATCCCCTGGGTTCGCTTCCACCAACTTCTTGTAGGCCTGAACCGCGTCCTCAGTCCGACCGAGCTCCTGCGCATAGAGTTCGGCAAGCTTCTTCTCGAGCGTGCGTCGCATCTCCTCCGTGAGCGAACCATCCTCGGACTCTGCTAACGGCTCCGTCTTCTTCTTCTTTCGCCCTCGCTTCTTCTGCGGCTCCGGCTCACCCGCCTCGGCGGGCTCGGCCACTCTCGCCAGCATCGCCTCCAAACTGAGAACAAACGGCTGAAAATTGCCGGCGGTTCGACTCGCCACTTCAAAGCCCAAGAGCCTACTCAAATCATTCGGCAAGAGCTCGTACGCTCTCTGTGAGTACTCGAGTGTGGCTTGCTTGTTGGAAAGGCGTTTGCTCACTACCTCAATCAGCTTCTGGTAGATATCGGCCTGCGCATCGCGCGAGGCCTCAAGCTCAATCAGCGCCTCATACAAGGCCGGCAAACGCACCCATTTCTCTTCTGCTTCGTAGAGCGGGATCAACGCTTCGATCGCGCGGCGGTCTTTGGGGGAAACGCTTAAGATGCGTTCGTAAGACCTAAACGCCCTGTCACCTTGACCCAGCTTCTCGGCGTAGACAGCAGCCGCCCGATAGCTGAGGTCGATCTTAGCGGCATCTTCCTTCGCGCGGTCAGCGGCGTTGCTCAACACCTCCGCCAATCCCTCCCAATCGTTTTGGGACGCGTAGAGGGCTTCCAGCCCGGAATAGTCACCGTTTTGGACGTAAGCGTCACGCAACACTCGGAGTGCTCGAGCTTGTCCAGGTGCTAATTCAAGGATCCTTCGCCACACTTCGAGCGCGCGCGCCTCATCTTTCAACTGATCAGCGTAGACACCGCCGAGCTTTTGCAGCTGATTCAGTTTTTCCTCCAGATCGGCGCTGACAAGAACACGCCGATTGATCGCATCCGCCCAGCTTTCGAGGTCGCGTGCTTTTTCCGCGATGCGTTCGAGAGCGTCGAGAACGGCGAGGCGCGCGGGATCCGTATCTAGAATCTGCTTGTAGAGCAGGATGGCATCATTAGGGCGCTGCAACCTCTCCGCTGCTAAGCGCGCCATCTCTTGTTGAATGGAAAGCTTGCGTTCGCCCTTCGCGTCGTCCACTTCCCCTGCGTAGAGCGCGTAAAGCTCCGTCCACGCGCGACGCTTTCGGTACAGCTCCTCCAACCGCTCACGAGCCTCGACGTCGCTCGGAGCCAACTTGAGGAGTGCTGCGTAGGCGTCCGTCGCCTGTTGCGCGTTGGAAAATTGATCAAGCCAACGGCGCGCGGCCACGCGGTATAGGCTCTTTTTTTCCTCAAGATCAGGAGAAATTTCGGCCAAAAGCAGCTGCGTTGTGAGAAGATCGCGCCAGCGTGCCAGCTTCTCGTAAAGCTGAACCAGCTCTCGCACCTCCACCACGTCGTTTTGATCGAGCTTCTCATCCAGCTGAACGATCTGGTTGAGTATCGAGACCAGTGCCGTATCACTACGAATATGTTCGCGGTAAACGGATGCTACCTCGCGCAAGATGAGCAAGCGTGCGCCCTGATCTTCGTTCGGCACGCGTTCCAACTCTTGGCGCAAGAGTTCAACCAAGGCATTGTAGCCTTGCGTTTGGCGATACAAGCGTTTGAGCGAGCTTCGTGCGTCGTCGTCATCCGGACTTTGGCGCAGGATATTCCGATATTGCTCGATAGCCTTCTGAGCATTTTCTTGGCCCTCGGCAAGCTTGGCGATTTCTTTGGCGAGAACGGCTCGCTTGGCCTGATCGGGAATCGCGCGCTGCGCATTCTGGAGGATCTCAAGCAGCTTTCCATCATCGCCCTTGGCGTCACAGTAGACACGATAGAATTCTAAGGCCCCAGCGTGCGCCGGCTCCAGCTTTCGAACACGTTCAAACCAGGGCTCCGCATCTTCGAGGCTGCTGCGTTTCCGCCAGTGAATAACGGCAATCTGCAGACAATCACCCAAGCGGTCGGCACTGCTGGCTTCTTTGTGCTTGAGCTCATTTTCGTACAAGCGCACGAGATCATCCCAGCGGCTCTCAGTCGAATAGAACTCGGATAGAAATTCCATCGCCTCAGAATTATTCGGATCGCTGCGCAAAACGCGCTCGTAGGCCTGCGCTGCACGCTCGTTGTCCTCCAACCATTTGGCATACAGTCGCGCTAAGCGGATGCCGGAACTCGCTCGACTCTGTTGCGTTTGCCCGCGGTCCGCCATCCGTTCGAGGACACGCGCCACTTCTTCCCATTTGGCTTGCTTCCGATAGAGGCGCTCCAAAAGATGGCCGGCACGCTCGTTGCTGGAATCGAGGCGCACGGCGCGCTCCAACCGCTCCGCCGCCACATCGAGATCCCCGGCCTCGCCTGCGAAACGAAACTCCATCTCCGACGCGCGCATGAACATGGAACTAGCGTAGAGATCGTCTGAAGCCTGCTCTGCCTCGGACAGGTAGCTTTGAACGAGCTCAAGCCAGCGCTGCCGCTTCGCGGCTGCATCCTCCAGCGCCGACACCGCTGTCGGATCGTTGGGCCGAAGCTCAAGGAACCGTTGAAAAACTGTGGTGGCCTGTTCGTCGTTAAAGAGCTGATCGGTGAGAACGCGTGCAAGTTCCAGCACGAGATCCGCTTCATGCGGGAGTCCCTGAGCCGCATCCGCCTGGATCGCAAGCAGACC
Source organism: Polyangiales bacterium (assembly GCA_038251425.1). GTDB lineage: Bacteria > Myxococcota_A > Polyangia > Polyangiales > Polyangiaceae > JBBRRP01. The sequence continues at coordinate 10,552 of JBBSBI010000042.1, read as the reverse complement.
GGCGAATGCCTCCCATTCGCCGCGTTCAGAATGACGGAGGCGAGCGGCATCAATGAGCCGCATGAACTCTGTGCGGCTCAGATCTCCCTCGGTAGCACCAGCCGCCTCCTTGAGCCGCTGCCAAGCGTCGGTTGAATCTGGATCACTCTGAAGCGTGCCGAGGAGCGAGCGGATGGTATTTGAATCCATTTTGGGTTCCTTTTTACTATGCTCGGGGAAGGCGCGGACCGAATTTTCAAACTATGTGAAGGTCTTCCCTCCGCAAAACGTTGAGGCCCGTGCAGCGTGCGCTGCTGAGCCGCGTTTCTAGGGCAAGCTGAGGTAATTCCGGCCGTCGAGCTGGGCCCGCTGGCCTACGGATGCGGACGCCGTTTAGCCATTTGCTTGCCCTCGATCGGGCAACGCGTTAGCGACACAGGATGACTCTCAGCGAAATAGAGACTGTGTGTGTGCTGGGCGCGGGCCAAATGGGCGGTGGTATCGCACAAGTCTGCGCGAGCGCAGGATACAGGGTTTTGCTATCCGACATCAGCTTGGAACGTGCGACAGCCGGCCGCGCGAAGGTGCTCGATTTCGTTCGACGCTTAGTTCAGAAAAACGAACTCAGTGCAGAAGCTGCCACCCAGATTGAGGGGCGACTTGAAGCAACCGATTCGGGCTTAGCTGAGGCGGATCTCATCATCGAAGCGGCCACCGAGAACGTCGAACTCAAGCTCAAGCTGCTGAAGAACGCCGATGCGCTAGCGCAACCCCACGCCATTCTGGCATCTAACACGTCCAGCATCTCCATCACGCGCCTCGCCTCGGTCACGGCGCGCCCAGCATCGATGGTGGGGCTTCACTTCATGAACCCAGTCCCGTTGATGAAGCTCGTGGAGATCGTCCGAGGCTTGGAGACGAGTGACGGCACGCTGGCGTCGGTGCGCGCGCTCTGCCAGCGAATTGGAAAAGAAGTGATCGTGAGTCGCGACCACCCTGGATTCGTCGTGAATCGGATGTTGGTCCCGCTGGTGAACGAAGCCATTTTTGCGCTCCAAGAAGATCTAGCAAGTGTTGAAGACATCGACCAAGGGGCGCGCCTCGGACTCAACCATCCGATGGGTCCGCTTGAGCTCGCCGATTTGATTGGCCTTGATACGGTGCTCGCCATCACGGAGGTCTTGCAGGCCGAGTTTGGCGACAATAAATATCGAGCCAGTACCTTGCTCCGAAATATGGTGGCAGCCGGCAGATTGGGTCGAAAGAGCCGGCGCGGCTTCTACGACTACGACGAACGAGGCAAACGCATTGGGCCCGCCACGCTCTTCGCCGACTCGGCTAGGGTGGCAGAATGAAGACACCTGAAACAATCGCACTCTCGGGCGACGCCAGAGTTCGGATCGTGCACCTCAAGCGACCCGACAAGCTGAATGCTATCAACCAGCAGATGATTGACGAGCTATCGGTAGTGTTCCGGGACTTCGAGGAGAGCTTTGTCCACGGCCGAGAACCGCGAGCTTGCGTGCTGATGGGATGGGGCGAAAAAGCCTTCGTTGCTGGCGCGGACCTCAGCCAAATGTCAGGCATGAGCAGCGCCGAAGCGGAGCGTTTCAGCGAAACGGGACAGGTGCTTGGAAAGCTGATGGAAGGTGCGTCATTCCCGATCGTTGCAGCCGTGAATGGCTTCGCGCTCGGCGGTGGTCTTGAGCTAGCGCTGTGCGCGGATTTTATGTTTGCCTCCGAGAAGGCACGCTTTGGCTTACCTGAGACAACTCTCGGCTTGATTCCCGGTTTTGGCGGCACGGTGCGCTTGGCTGAGCGCGTGGGCCTCGGGCGTGCACGCGAATTGATCTATTCAGGGCGCGTGCTCGACGCGGAAGAAGCCGTGCGTATTGGCCTGGTCAATGCCGTCTTGCCTCACGCAAGCCTGCTCGAGAAGGTATTGGAGCTTTGTTACCGATTGGCGAATGGCGCCCCGCTCGCCGTGGCGAAGGCCAAACAGCTGCTCAGCGCAGATGGCGAGGGGAGTCGGGCTCTGGCTTTTGGCCGAGAAACACGAGCCTTTGGTGCGCTCTTTGCCACGTCCGATGCGCAAGAGGGCATGTCGGCCTTTGGCGCCAAGCGGCCTGCGGCCTTTACTGGAAGTTAATCTGGAGTTCTTCTTGTCTTCCCTGCGTCGTGTGTCATCGCGAGGTTTTGCCCGAATCCAGTGTGGGCTCGGGGTCTTCGCGTTATCGGTTTCGGGGTGTCAGAGCTGTGAAAAAGCCAAGCCTTACACGCCGTTTACCGTGGCATCCGGGCACGGCGTGCAGGCACCGAGTCCCGCAAATTCGTCTGTCGCGTTGACCTCGGCTGTGGGAGCACCTGCATTTGTCAGCCGTCGCTCCGAGCTCGCGCCCAAAAATGCGCCCACTTGGCGGCTCGGCGATCAGGAGCTCGTGGCTCCGCCTGGTTTCGTGTTTAGCCAAGCGCTGAGCGCGGACTTCAACGACGACGCTCGACTTGAAACCGTCGCTTGGCTCCTGCCGCTTCCCACGGCTGGCGGGGGGTCCCCCTCAGGCGTCGGTCCCCCAGCCCTTCCTTCGGCTTGGCTCTTTGAGGCAGAAAAGGCGCCACGCCTGCTCGTCAACCTGCCTAGTTTCATTCCGACTGCACCCGATTGCCAACAGAAGGTGGCTCTCAACCAAACCGGCCCGCACACGCTAACGCTCGATGTTCGCGCGGACTGCCAAACCCCGCTCATCTCCCGTGCACCCAATCGCGCGCTGCTCGTTCTCAGCCCATTCGGAGCTCGCCTTTCACTCTTAACACTTCGGGTCGCCGCTCCGCCACCCGGAGAGACCCAAGATTTCAGCGTTGATTCGACCGATCGCGACGGGGATCACGCTGATGATGTCCAAGTGACCGCGCTGATCGGGGAAGACGCTGATCCGGTGGCACGCGCCTCTGCCCCGCTCGTGTGGCTCGACCGCGCACTCGGTTTTGCCCGCGACCCCTCCGAACCAGCTAAATCCTTCGGAAGACTGGCTTCAGCTACCCTGACCCAGAGCGGGGCCAAGGGAGGCGCCAAGCGTGCCAGCTCAACGCTGCGAGCGCTCATTCGCGCGTATTCTGCGGTATGTAGCGAAAGCGGAACCTACCGCATCACCAATGCCGACGGCGCCGCCCTACCTTGCGGCAATCTGGACAGGGTGGCTTTCCAAATCACCCAAGTACGGCTGCGAATTGCGCTCAAGCAAAAATTGTATCTGGAGGCCCTCGCAGCTCTCGCCACCTCGGATTGGTACCTGGGCAAGCCCGACGCCGCCGCCTTGAAAAAGCTGGCAGCAGACTTCAAGAAGAGCCTGACGCTGCGCGGCGCGCGCAAGATCTCGATTGGAGCCCAAGCGATAAGCAAGCTTCCGACGCCGCGATTTTCGCCACTTCTGTTCGACGCAAACGGTAACCTACTGTTGTTAACCGATGCGGGTGTCGTGCGAATCAATGCCGATGGCGCACCGGAGGCCCCTCTTGATCCGGTTGATCAGGACGCTGGGCTTCCCGGCTGGCCGTTGGCCGTGGTGGGGCCGAACCTGAGTTGGGTTGGAATGAGCCAACCGTGCGATACCCCCTTCATCACCTTCAACTTCAACGATCTCGAGGGGCGGCCGTTGCTACCCGTACTCACTCCGCACCTCGCCCCGCGTCCCGGAAGCTGTGGTGGCGGAAAGGCATCGTTCGCTCCCAGGCTCACACCGCTTGGCTTCAAAGACGGACGCCTGCACGCTCTAATAGGGCCTCTAGAAGTGAGCCCGCCCGGTCAAAATCCGGCAGATTTACCGCATTTCCAAGGCGCGCCGCGCTCAGCGGACGGCAAGCTCCTCGTCGTCCCAAGTGCCTTTGGCCTGTTGGTCACCGGCACCGTCAACGCACTGTGGTCAGCGGAGCCGGGCAGTGAGTTTGGCGAGCTGTCTGACTGCGTGATTCAGAATGGCGGGGAGCGCGTCGCTTGCCTTGAAGCTGGGCGCCCGGTGCTATTCCAAGCTCAAGGTGCCTTAGCTCGCTCCAAGTAGCTGCGCGAACGGGTGTCGATACGGATCCAGTCGCCCTCTCCGACGAACAGCGGGACACCGACCGTCGCACCTGAGCTGACAGTAGCGGGCTTAGTGACGTTGGTGGCCGTATCGCCCTTAACGCCCGGTTCCGTGGAAGTCACCTGAACGACAATGTGCGGCGGGAGTGAGATGCTAACGGGATTGCCCTGATAGATGGTGATCGTCACTTCAATACCATCGATCAAGAAGTCGGCATCATCGCCGACCACGTCCTTGTTGACGCTCACTTGCTCGCCGCTCGTGGAACTCATGAACACATACGCCTCGCCCTCGGGGTAGATATATTGGAGGTTTTTATCCTCCACATCGGCTGGGTCAAACCTTTCTCCCGAACGAATGTTCCGTTCGAGATTGCTGCCCGTCAGCATGTTTCGAAGCTTCGTGCGAGTAAAAGCCTGCCCCTTACCAGGCTTTACGAACTGAAAATCGGTGACGATGTAGGGCTGACCGTCCAGCATGAGCTTGAGCCCTTTGCGAATGTCGCTGGTATCCATGGGGCGCCTCATAGCGCACAGCCCTTCCAGAAAAAAGCCAGCTTGGTCGGTTCCTGTCAGAGAACACCCGTGGTTCGCCTCGATGCCGGGGTTTCAGCGTTGCCTTCGCGAGGAAAATCAGCTTTCGGCGGCGGGCATCGCTTGCGGGCATGCCCCGAGGGAGATACTCGGAGGGGAGGGCGAACCGGGCAATGGACGAGTACGAGCTAGAGGAGATCAAGCGCGAGATTGTCGAAGGCCGCTCCCTGTCCATCAAGACCAACAATCTGGTGAATGCCCTTGCCGCTGACTTGAAGAGCATTGCTAAACGCCAGCAAGGCTCTGATCGGCGCGCTGTGTTCAGCACGGCAACAGCCTATGTGATCACGACGGTGATCATTCTTGTGGCCGTGAAGTTGGCCTGGGACCTCAAGCTGGATGCTGTTCGCGCTGAGACGAAGGACACCCGCGATGCGGTGACCCAGCTCGATAAGGAGCTGAAGTCGGCCCAGGAGCGCGAGGAACGCACCACACGCGCTGCCCGCGCCGCCGCTGATTTTTACCGACTGATCGAACAGAAGAATTATAAAGAAGTCATCGACGGCTATTCGGTAGTCGCGAAGCTGCAGCTCACCGCTACAGAACGACTCGTTTTTCAGCATGCCGCCGAGCAAGCCAAGAATCAGCTCTCGCTGCTCGCCTACCAAACTGGCCTCGAACACGCTGGGAAAGGGCGCTGGCACGAAACCGAAGAAGCGATGCTCGAATCGCTTCGCTACAAAGACGACGCAGCCCACAGCCCCGCAGCCACGTATCAACTCGCACTCGCGCGCACCCAGCTGGGGCACCAGCGTGAGGCCATCACCAGCCTGATCGAACTGTCTGAGGCCTCGGGAGATAAAGAGATCCTCGACGACGCGACACTGCTGCTGGCCACCACTCAGCTGCAAATTGAAGCATGGAATGACGCGAAAACAACGCTCCGCTCGTTCATTCGTCGCTTCCCAACCTCACCGTTCATCAACGATGTGAAGGCCAAACTCGCGGATGTCCAGCTGCGACACTAGCTTGTTGCCCTGCTGCTCCGCCTGGCGGCCAAAGTGCGATTTAAAGTTGAGCATCCCCACGTGCTCCCAAACTTGTCCGGGACCTCTATCTCAATCAAACTCCAGATAGTAAGCATGCTTACTATCTCTCAAGGAGCAAAAGGGCAGCTCAGCTGACACACCCGCCTAATTCGCGGGTCCGACGGCTGGATCATTGGGGAGCAGGCTCAACCTGCTCGGATTCCACCAACTCGGCTTACCCACTTCCGGCGCCGGGCCGAGCAGAACCAAGCTGTAGTTCTTAGCCACTTCAAGCGTCGTCAGACCAGCACCTTGCAAAAGCGCTCTCCAGCTCGCTTCCAAATCATTGCCGTTGACTCTGACAGAAGCACCGACTCCAACCCAATACTCTTGAGGCGGCGACGGGGAGAACGGTGGATGAGGCGCGAGCTCTCCGAATTGCAGCGCGCTCAGCAACGAGAGCGGAGTGAGCGCACTCACAGGGCCCGGCTGCGTGAGCACGGAAACGGGGCCCGCACCCAGGCTCGCGTTCAAGATCTGAAGACCGGGCGCGTTGAACTGGGTGATACGGCTGAGTGATACTAAGAGTGGCGTGAGCGTGCTGGTTTTTGGGGTATAACCGCTGCCACAAATACGTTCCTGGAACGGATCGGTTTGCCCCACGGCGCCTAAGCAGCCCGTGGCCGCGAAGAGATAGCTTGTAGCCGAACGAAAGCTCCCGGGCGCTAAGGCACTCAACACGCGCGCTCGGATCCCTGAACCCATGAACGGGGCTCCTCCCTGTCCAAGAGTTCCTCCCTGTCCAAGGGCTCCTCCCTGTCCAAGAGCTCCCGCCATTCCGCCAAAACTCGCACCCGACGCCCCAGCAAAGGCCACTTCGTTCGCCGTGAGCGACGCCGGGCTCCCAGCTTGCCCATTCAAATTGCCGCCCGCCATTTGCTCCAGTATCGACGCACACGACGTCCGAGCCACGACACCAGCCTCGCCCGCCACCACAATTACCACCAACGCATCCTTACCGAGATCAAGGCCAGCTGGAGGAGCCAACCGCAAGCTCTCGCCGAAGCCGAGCCCAAGAGTGGGCCACGCGAATTCCGACAAAGTGCTGAGCCCACCCGGAGCGCTCTTAGCGAAGCACAGAGAAATCCGGGGAGTATCCACGACGCCATGCAGGAACGTGATCACCGAACTTCCAGGCGGCTCCGGCGAACGCCGCGGTGCTTCAGGTAATTGAGGAGGGGCACCACCCGAGAGAGCGCTAAAAACGCCGCCCGTCTGGCGAACTTGCGGGGGCATGCCCGCCATCCCACCCACCTCACGCGAACCACTAGGCCCCAAAGAGTCGGCGTCCGACGCACAGGCACGGCTGAATGCCGCCAGTAACCCCAGACCGAGCAGCAAAGGAAGCGGGGGGATGCGTGGATTCCTGCGCGACATTGAGCGTGCGCCATCTTGGGACATCGGGCCACCAAATGCCAACCGTCCACCAAAGGGCCTAAAGAAGGGCCGAGAATGTTCGTTCTTACACACACTTGGCCTCCCCGAAGACCTCCATCTATTTGAGAAGCAACGGACAGGATCTGGCGCTCGAGACGGGCAACTACGTCATCGGTCGGAGCCCGCTCTGCAACATCGTGATCGATGGCCCCCTCATCTCACGCCGACACGCGGAGCTGCGAGTCGCAGGGGACACTGCGATCGTCAAAGACCTAGATAGTGCGAATGGCGTGCTGGTGAACGGTCAACGCATCTTCGGTTCGCGGGTGCTCAAGATCGGGGATAAGGTCAAGATTGGTCACAAGGAGCTTGAAGTTGCTCCAGGCCAAACCCGTATCGAACAGGCGCTGCAGCTGTCTGAGCACACGCGAGGACACTTGAGTTTTGGTTCAGACCGTGGCCGCTCGCTGCCGCCCCCGCGAAGTCTGGATGAACCGTCGTCCACTTCCACTCGTCAAGCAGGTGCGCTCGCGCTCGTGGGCGACATGGCCCAACGTGCGCTGGATGCGGGTCGCGGGGCTGAAGCGGAGGGACTCCTCTCCAATCACTTAAAGCGAGTGCTGAGCGCCTTGCAGAGCGGAAAGTCCGTCGACGCGGAGACGGTACAGCTCTCCGTCGATTTCGGACTGAAGCTTGCGGAGCTCACAGGCAATGCGAGTTGGCTCAGCTATTCGCTTCAGATCCTGCGCTCTCAACTGACCATCTGTAGCGAGCCGCTTGCTGCCAAGCTACGTGCCGTGATTCTTCGACTCCCGAACGCCGATGCCGACCAGCTGTTGAGCTACGCACGCGGTGTACGTGAGCATTCTCCCTCGAATCTTGAGCACTTGGCTTCCGCCCGGCGTCTCGAAGAACTCGCGGAATTGGCACGCCAGCGCGCCGCACGGATTTCGCAACGTTAGCGAGCGAGCCGACACAGGTGGTTCAAGGGGCCTATCCCCTTGCCCAATGGATGTGCCTCCAGAATCGCTTGATGCACAAACGAGTGGCCCTGAGAAACAGCGTCGGCCAGCGTCCGGCCTTCCCCGACGAGAGTTGCAATCGCGGAAGCCAACGTGCAGCCAGTGCCGTGCGTGCTCCGTGAGGCAAGCTTCGGCGCTCGGTGATGATACTCAAGCCCCTCGCCTGTGCGCAGATAATCGACAACGGTATCGCCTTCCAGATGGCCGCCTTTGATCAGAACGGCTGCAGCGCCGCCGGCGAGCAGATGATCGCAAGCCAGTCCAAAATCATCCGCGCTCTGAATGTCCAAGCCGGTGAGCAGACGCGCTTCGGGTAGATTGGGCGTGACGAGCGCGGCTTGTGGCAACAGCAATTGGCAGAGCGCACGGATCCCGGAGTTATCCAGTAATGGCGTACCGCTGCTCGACACGAGTACAGGGTCCAAAATAATCGGGATCCCGAACGCGAGGCTTTCGAGCACGGCAGCGACCTCGCGCACGATGGCGGCGTTGTGAAGCATGCCGATCTTGATGGCGGCCACGGGCAAATCCGTGAGCACCAACTCGAGCTGCTGACCGACAAAACTCGGGTCAATCGCCACAACCCCGGCAATACCCAGCGTATTTTGGGCAGTGAGCGCCGTGATGACCGCAGCGGCATAACCCCCAAAAACAGTAATGGTCTTGATATCCGCTTGGATGCCCGCTCCCCCGCTCGGATCGCTGCCTCCGATCGCGACAATCACGGGCGGGCCTTCTGGATGCTGCTCAGACGTCACGGGCCGGTCTTAGCCCGGGCCAGAGCGACGTGTGAGGCCTTGCATCATCCAGAGACAGTCCCGCTTGATTTCCGCCAGAAAAACAGCGCGGACGCTTCGCTTTTGTTAAGACTTTCCGCTCCATACGGGCTAAGAAGCGAGCGGCAGTCGGGACCAGGTGGGGTGCCGAGGCCATAGAGCAACACCATGTCTACTCGAATCATCACGGCAGAGGGCCAGCCCAAACGGCCCAACACCAACAATCGTCGGCAGTCTTTCCTGGATCGCCGGGCCTCCTCTTTAGGGATCGAATGGGCACGGTTGAGCCGCGAAGAGCTGCACCGCCAAGGCCGAGCGGCTGCGGGCGCCTGGCCGGGCACGATGAGCGAGTCACGAGCCCGCGTGGATCAGTTCGTCGTTCCGGATCTCATCAAGCGCGGAATGCGCGCCGTGAGTGATGAGGAACGCACCGAAGCCGTCCGCGCCGTCTACAACGCCGCCAAGACGCACTGGAATGAGCATCGGGATCGCGATCCTAGCGAGCCCTGAGGCTTTCAGAAGCTTTCATGAAGCTTAGCTTCCCTTCCCTTGCGGAAGGGTGAAGTGGTAAGAGGGCAGCTTCGGTCATGCTGAAAGCTGCCTTTTCTTCATTTTTGGTCCAACTCCGTCGATACCCTCGCTATGTCCTGCTGGGCCTTGGGGGTGCCGTGTTGCTCTCCCAGATGGGTGGTTGCTCCGGTAATTCGGACGCGGCCGCGATCACGGTGGCCAAGCTCTCCGAGGGTTGTCTGATCAACAGCGATTGCGAGGGCAAATACGTGTGCGCCTTCCGACGTTGCCACGTGGAATGCGAAGCGACCAGGGATTGTAAAGAACCCGGGCAGCGCTGTGTGGCTGCTGATCGGCCGTTTTCAGTCTGCCAGCTGGAAGACGAAAAACTGTGCAAGTTCAACAGCCAATGCCCTCCGGGCCAGCTCTGTGCGGTCGATGGTCAGTGTCGCGATCAATGCAAAACCAACCGGGATTGCCTGAAAGATCAGGCCTGCGCCAACGGCAGCTGTGCTGAGACAACCGAGCTCACCGACGGCAAGCTCCCCGTGACAACCGGCCCCGGCAGCGGCACACCCTGTATCTACAATTCGGACTGCCCGTTGCCGTTGGCCTGCGTGGATGGCCAATGTCGCGTGGAATGTCGCCAGAGTATCGATTGTTTTCCGACGTTCGAGTGCCGCGCCTGTCGCTGCACTCCAGGTTTCGCTTCCGGGGCAGCTGGAGCCGCAGGTGCTGGCACGGGCGCAGCCCTGGGTTGTAACCAGTAAAGCCGCCAAGGAAGCCATGCGAATCCTTGGAAAAAGAACGCGCTCTCAGCGGCTCAGCCTCGTGTGGTTCGGCGCTTTGGCCGCGGCGCTTCTACCAGCCGCGTGCGGGAGTGACTCCAAATCGAAAGTGGTTCTTCAAGAATTAACCGCTGGCTGTACTCTCAATTCAGATTGCCGTTCGCCCTTGGCTTGTGCCTTTGAGCGTTGCCATGAGCAATGCGTCGACAGCAGCGATTGCAAGCTGGGCGCCCGTTGCGTGGTGGCTCCAGAAGCACCGCTGCGCGTTTGCCAGTTGCCGGATGAAACGAAGTGCGAGTTCAACAGTGAGTGTGCTCGCCCGCTCGTGTGTGCGAGCGATAATCAATGTCGCAATGCCTGCCAAACAGCGCGTGATTGCGCGAGCGGGCAGCTTTGCGTTTCTGGC
>JBBSBI010000041.1:0-30507 GCA_038251425.1 Polyangiales bacterium | reverse complement strand
CCGCTCCCGCAGCGCCTGAGGCACCCAAGCTGCCAGCAGGGCCGCCTTTATTGGCGCCACAGGCTAACGTGACGAACGACGCCGCGCAGAAGGAGACGAAGCGTAATTTGGATAGCTGTTCCATGTTCAACTCCAGATCAGATTCAACGAGCCTCAATAGCAGCCAGGGGCCGCTGGTTGAGCCACCGCTCTAGGATGGCAGCACCTACCGGCACCAGGCAAGCCACTCCGAGAGCAGCGAGCGCCACATTCTCCATTCCGATCAGTTTCTCGTTTGAATCGGTCGAAAGTAGAGCTGAAGCTCCCATGGCACCGACCGCCGAGGCCAAGTGCTGCACGGCAGATTGTGCCGACATGAACCGGGCGCGTTGCTCCGGACGCGGCACGCGGGTAGCGAGAGCCTGCATCGGCACCATGCGAACGCTGCCGGAAAGCATGTACACCGTGAATACCAAAAGGATGGGCACGCCGAGCGTTGGCTGTATGAAGCCGAAATAGAGCGCAAATGCTTGAAAAAGCGTCCCCAAAATCACCATCGGGAGCGCGCCAAATCTGTCGACGAAAATTCCCACCAGGCGCATGCAAACGAAGCTCGCCACCCCTCCGACCAGATAGAGCATTCCTAACTGATCGCGCGGATAGCCAAGATTATGCTGCAAAAAGGCTGAAATATTCGGCACCACAGCAAAGACGCCGAACATGATGAGCCCGCTATTCATCAAGGCAACACCCGTCATCCGATCGAAGAGTGGAGCCTTAGGCCCCTTTTTGCGCGCCGCTAGCTGATGCCCCTTAAACGAGGGCAACACACGAATCGCCAGCAGGGTGAGCACGAGGCCGAGACCTGCAACGGCGAAAAATGGAGTGCGCCAGCCAAAACGCCGAGATAATTCCAAGCCTGCGGGCACGCCCAACACAGAAGCCACCGCGAAGGATCCCATCACCGCGCCAAGCGCTTTGCCACGACGTGCCGGAGGCACAGCATCCGTCACCACTGCGAGCGAAATCGAGGTCGCCGGACCACCAAAGGCGCCCGCAATAACGCGAGCGGCCAAGAGCGAAGGCAAGCCTGTCGCAAATCCCCCGAGCATCGTTCCAATCACCAGCCCCAGCATCACCACGCCCAGCGCCAGCCGCCGGTCAAAACGATCCAAAAAGAACGAACCAGCCACGCCGGCTACCGCGGCCGCCGCTGTGTAGCTGCCGCCGACAACTCCAATGTGCGACGTGGCAATTCCAAGCGCTGCGGCAAAATCGGGGCCGAGCGGCATCACCATCATGAAATCGAGAATGTTGACGAACTGAATGGCACCCACGAGGAAGATCACCATGCGCTCGGAAACGATGGGACCTTGAGGCAAGACTGGGGTGGCGTCAGTTGGGGGGGCGTCAGGTTGCGCCGTCCGGTGTTCGTTGGCGGCGGGCTCGGCTGAGTCGGACAGCATTGGGGTGTGCATCCTGGGGCGAGAGCGGCTCAACGTACAGTCCCGAGGGCGAGCAAGATCGGCTTCTGCGGGAGGGGATAGTGACGTAGGCGTGTCTGCTCGTACCGCAAAAGTACCGTAAGCCCGTGCGCGGCACATGAAAGTGTCACTTGGTCCCAAGAGCAATAGCGCGCGAACGACAGAGTCGGCTGCGCGTTCAGATGTCGATGTTGTGCTATCTTTCTGGGCGGCCGCAGCAGCTTGCGGTCTAGGTTTGTGTTTGCCACATTGCACAAGGATCTCCATGCACGCGCCCCTGTTCAAGTTTGGACTTATTTCGTCATTGATTCTCGCCGCATCCTCTGCGTCTGCGCTCAATACCCCTGATAAAATGTTTGCTCTTGCTGAAGATTGCTCACTGCCGGGCGTGCAGATGAACTGCGTGCTCTGGAAACCTGCGAACTACAATCCAGCCACCAAGTATCCGTTGATCGTTTACATGCATGGTGCCGGTCAATCGGGTTGGAGCGCCGACGCTGGCGCAAATATAGAAATCATTAGAAATACCCAGAATTGGGCAGCTATGCTGGCGACGGTCGTGGGCGAGGAGACTGGCACCACCAACGGGGAGTACCTGGTGATGATGCCTCAAGCTCCTAATCCGGACACGATGCCCGGTGGTGGTGCGTACGTCGAATGGGACTGGGGCCAGAGCCAATCGTACTCCCTAACCTTGCCCGAGAGCCAAACGATGAAGAATGCGCGCGCCATGATCGAAAGTGTGCGCGGCGCAAGCAGTATCGATGCCGATCGGATTTACGTGATCGGCGCTTCTATGGGCGGATTTGGTGCTTGGGACGCCGCCGCTCGCTATCCCGGAGTGTTCGCTGCAACGATGCCAAACGCCGGAGGTGGGCCCCCAGATTCGGCGCCTTTGCTCAAAAATATGGCGATTTGGTCGCATCACAACGACGGCGATGGCAATGTACCGGTCGGTAGCGATCGCGAGATGTTCTTTGCTGTCGCTAAGGCGGGCGGGCGGCCCGTTTACACGGAAACGGTGCTCGCCAATCACACAGATGGTGGAGTCTCTGGCAATCCCAATTTCATGTCGTGGATGCTCGCGCAGCGCCGTGGCGTTCCGGCGGCCACCAATCCCTCGCTCGCCTTTGATCCCCCGGGTGGTGCTCTCACGTCGCCTGTTAACGTTACGCTCTCTAGCGATCAAGGAGGCAGCATCCGCTACACGCTCGATGGCACCATGCCTTCGCCAAACTCGGGCATGGTCTACAACGGCCCAATCGCACTGACGGACAGCGTCGTACTGATCGCTATGGCTGACAACGGCGGCCAGAAGTTCTTCCACGCGGCGCCGTTCCAGGTTGACGGCAAGCCCTTACCGGCCGGCGCCGAGCTCGTCGATGGCCCAGCTCCCCCGTTGCCTGATCCTCCGGCGACTGGCGGCTCCGCTAACGCGGGCACCGGCGGATCTGCTTCAAATCCAGGCGCGGGTGGAACAAGCAACACCACGGGCAACACCACAAGTGGCGGCTCAGGCTCTTCCCCCTTTCCGAAGACCGGCGGAGCCTCCAATACCACTCCGACTCCTACCACTACCGGCACAGCTTCCACGCCAGTTCCTGGCACAACATCAACAACACCCGGAAGCACGCCGCCCACTCAGGGTGGCGGCAGCGTACGCCAGAGCAGCAGCGCCTGCTCCGTCGGAAGCATCGGCAGTGAACAGCGCTCAGCGCTAGCGCTGCTCGGCTTGGCTCTTGCCGGCCTCGCGGTATCCCGTCGGAAGCCACGCTGAGCCAAGGGTGGCCCGAGGCAGGACTTCCACCCGACAGCTCTGCGCGCCGATCGCGTCGGGCTGCGAAGGCAAGAACAGCGGTGATCTTGCTTGCGACGCGCAAAACGTGGTGAAATGTGGCACGGATCTCGTCTCTACGACGCTGCTGAATGCCTGTGTGATTCAGGCGTGCGTTGCAGGTGCATGCGTTGGCGTTTGCGCCCCCGGCTCGAAACAGTGTGTTGGGAACGGGGTCCAAACTTGCAGCGACACGGGTGACTGGCAGCAAAATGTGACTCCGTGCCCGTCGAATACTCCAGTCTGCAACGGGTCGGGGACGTGTACGACAGCGCCCAGCTGCGTGGGACTCGCCACCACCTGTGGTGGCAATTTGGACTGCTGCAGCAGCAGCTTGGTGGTGGGTGGAACGTTCAATCGCAGCAACGACCCGATGTACCCGGCAACGGTTAGCGACTTCAGGCTGGACACTTTTGAGGTTACAGTTGGAAGATTCAAGAAGTTCGCGAGCGCTTACACTTCTTCGCTGATCCCGCCCGGTGCGGGGAAAAATCCCAATAATCTTGATAACGACCCTGGGTGGGTGGCAGCATGGGACACGAAGTTGCCCGCTGACGCAGATGCGTTGAGAACCCGCCTCCAGTGCAACCCGACGTACCAAACGTGGACGAGCAGCGACAATAGGCCCATCAACTGCGTGTCGTGGTACGAGGCTCTCGCGTTTTGCGCTTGGGAGGGTGCAAGGCTCCCGACCGAGGCCGAATGGAATTACGCCGCAGCTGGCGGCGGTGCGCAGCAAACGTATCCTTGGCCGGGCGGGGCTGTCCCTGCGGCTGATGCCAATCTTGCCATCTATGGCTGTTACTTCGGAGGACCCACGACCTGCACGGCGGGCGGAGTGGGCAAGATCGCACCGGTCGGCTCTGCCAAAGCAGGTAACGCCCGTTGGGGCCAATCAGACTTGGTCGGCAATTTGGCGGAGTGGGTCCTGGATTGGAAGGGAACCTATCCGCTCCCGTGCAAGGATTGTGCGTACTTGAACTTGGCGGGTTCAACGCTGCGTGAGCTTCGGGGAGGCTCCTTTCGCGATAGCGCGACGAGTATCGAGACGACGGATCGCTTCTCCGAACTACCTGAGATTCGCAGATATGACGTCGGATTCCGATGCGCGCGCAGTCGCTGAGAGCCTCAAGTAACCGCTAGCGCTGCTCGGTTTGGCCCTTACCGGCCTAGCGGTATCCCGTCGGAAGCCCAAGAACTAAGGGGATTCCGAGCTCCTCGCTCCCCTCTTGGCGCGAGTTGCACTAGTGTCGTCGATGGATGAAATACTTCGTCTCCGTCGACGGCACTGAGTACACAGTAGACCTCAAGCCTGGTGCGGGTGGGTCCTTGAGCGCCCACGTTGTCGATGCCGCTGAGGAAGGTGGCTCAGCGCACTTTGAGCAGGTCCATGCAGAAAAGGGGCACGACCACGCCGTTGTGCTCGTAGGAAACCAAGCCTTCGATGTTGCCTTGCAGCCGCTACCGGACGGAACCAGGCGCGCCACGCTCGCCGGGTTTCGCTCCGAGATTTTGGTTCAAAGTGAGCGTGACCGGCAGCTGGCCTTTGGCCAATCACAGGCTCGTTCGGCCGGAGGCTGGATCAAGAGTCCGATGCCAGGGCGCATCATCAAGCTCATGGTTCAGGCTGGCGATACTGTGGCGGCCGGACAAGCCGTCGTGATCGTGGAGGCCATGAAAATGCAAAATGAACTGTTCGCCGAGCAGGCTGGTGTGGTGGCCGAAGTGCGAGTGCAGGCGGGCAACACAGTCGAGCGAGATGCCGAACTCGTGAGGCTCGAAGCATGATGCGCAAATTGAACCTCAGCCATTTGCCGACCCCGCTGTGGCACAACGATCGACTCGATCGTATCGTAGGCGCAGAGATCTGGGTCAAACGCGACGACATCACGTCCGGCGCCGCTTCCGGAAACAAGATCCGAAAGCTGGAGTACCTGCTCGCTGACGCCCTCGATCAGCGGGCGACAGCGGTGATTACCTGTGGTGGCATCCAATCCAATCACGCGCGAGCGACGGCTCTACTCGCGGCAGAGCTTGGGCTTCGCCCCTATTTGCTACTTCGGAGTGACAACCCCACGGCCCCAGCTCCCTTGAGCGGCAACGTGCTCCTGGATAAGCTCGCTGGCGCCCAAATCCGCCTAATTTCGAAGGCTGACTATGCCGAGCGTGACCGGCTCATGCGCGAGCTGCAGGCGGAGCTTCGCACCCAGCAAATTACCGCGTACGTCATTCCCGAAGGGGGCTCGAATGGGCTCGGTGCCCTCGGCTACGTCGACGCCATAGCGGAAATTCGCCAGCAGCTCGACGCGGGCCTCGGACCTGGGCGCCAGGCTTCGTTCGACGCTGTCGTACATGCGTGCGGTTCAGGCGGTACAGCGGCAGGTGTCGCACTTGGTATCGGGAAATGGGGCGTCGCGCGGCGAGCCATCGCGATCGCCGTTTGCGACGATGTGGCCTATTTCACGGAAGTCATCGCTCGCTTGATCGCCGAAGCACAAGCCCGTGATCCAAGCCTGCCCGCCGCTGGCAGCTGGTGCGTCGAGGATACCTGGATGGGCCCAAGCTACGGCGTAGCCAGCGAAGGACAGAAGCAATTCATCGTGGAAGTCTGCCGAAAGACCGGCCTCGTGCTCGATCCCGTGTACACAGGCAAGGCGCTCTTCGGTCTCGCCAAAATGGAGCCCAAACCCAATCGCGCCCTGTTCCTTCACACGGGCGGCCTACCCGGACTACTCGCCGACGCCGGGACCTTTGAGTACCAGTTAACGTCCCAGAGCTAAATACCAGCCCCCCGCGCACAGCCCCCCACTACGCCCCGCCGAACCGCAACGTAGCCACGACCAAATGGACCAATCCCCGTAGCCAGCCGCCACGCTGATCCTCGCTGAATCCCCACTGCGGCAACCGGCCAACATGCCCGCCCAATCGTTGGAACATGGCGCTACAGCACTGAGCAAGGCAAAAACTGGGACTAAAATCGCAAATTTAGCACGCAAATTCGCCACAGAATGGCGAAATATTCGCCACCAAGTGGTGGATTCGCGTGCGCGGGACGCTTGCTGCGCCTGCCTCCAAAACGGCGCGCGCTGTTGCCCCGTCCAACGAGCGAGGGGAAAATCGAGTTCACGAAGGCAAGGAGGCGCTGCTGGGCCAGTCGCGCTCAATCTGTTTTGCGTCTGAGCGGCACTTCACGCAGCTTTTTCTTGAACGCCTTAAAGTGTGCGAGCGCCTGTTCCTTGAGCTCTTGATTGGCCGAAAGGTCCTTCTTTTCGCCGGGATCATCAGCAAGGTTGAACAGGCTCAGGACTCGGCCGTCACTCATCACCAGCTTCATATCGTGCTCGATGAGAGCCTGGCGTTCTTCATTGTAAGGGCCGGCGCTCATGTCGATGAAGATCGGGCGTGCGGGCGGCTCTTTTTGGCCAACATCTGCGAGCAGCGAGACGCCAGTCACGAAATCGTGCCCAACACCGCTCGGGGCAGGCGCTTCTAATAGCTCCAACAGAGTTGGTGCAACGTCGATGATAGAGCGCCGCGTGCGGATGCGTTGAGGCGCGACCCCGGGCACGTGCACCAAGAGCGGGACCCGCACCAGCTCTTCCCACAATTCATAGCCATGCCGGTACATCCCGTGTTCACCAAAGGCCTCGCCGTGGTCACTCGTGAACACGATCGCCGTATTCTTACCGAGTGGGCTTTTCTCGATGAATTCCAAGAGCCGCCCCAAGTGATGGTCAACAAACGCGATCTCCCCGTCGTAGCGCTCGCGCCCCATGTGACCGAAGTCAAACTCCGAATGTGCCACGTATTCAGCGTGCGGATCAACGTAATGCACCCACATGTAGAAACGCTGCGCTGTGTTCGCGGGATCCTTCAAGACTGCGATCGCGTTGTCGGTGAGTTCATCGCCGTTCGAGGTTTGGTCTCCCTCGATGATGTGTTTGGTGGGCGCCGCACGACCGTCGATCAGGTCAAAGCCACGCTCGAAACCATAACCGGGCTCACGAAAGTACCAATAGGATTGAGCGCTTAACGTGCGGATTTTGCCGAAGATCCGCTCCGGCACAAAGCGATCTTCTTTGCCGAATCTATTGAAATGGCGAAATCCTAGGTCTGTTTCGCTCGCATACTTTCCGATCAACATCGGCGCCAGGCTCTTGCTCGTGTAAGAAGCCAAGGAGTAAGCGTTTTCAAAAATGAGCGACTTTGCTGCCAATTTGTCGAGATTCGGGGAGAGCGCACGCTCGTAGCCGAGGTACCCAAGATTGGCGCGCAGCGTATCCACGGTGATCACGATCACATTGAGATCGCGCGGGATCGCCGTTGGGTTGGGTGGGGGTTGTACGGCCGGTGTAGCCATCGGAGGCGGCTCTTCAACGCGCAGCGCATCGCGCCCGGAGCAATCTTCGTCGACACCATTCCCGGGCACATCATCGGCCGTCGGATTGATCTTGGCCTCTTCATCGTTGCAATCCCCACCGCCAAACCAAGCGCTGAAGCCATCGTCGTCCTGATCGGTTAACTTGCGGAGGGGCCCCAAGGCCAGCTTGCTCAGTGGAGCGTAGCGCTCCACAGCTTGGGCATTGCTAGCAGTGCCAAATCCGTGCTTCCCGCTAAAGAACGCGAGACCCAGTGTCACCAAAGAACCAATGAGCAAGAGACCCCGCGCGCTCCGAACGGAAACGCTGAGCGGACTCACATAGGCCGAAAGTGCAATCCCGGAGAGCAGCGCGAGCGCGCGCAGATCGAGCTCTTGCCTGCGAAATACGCCGAGCGCGTGGTAACTGTGCCCTTGCCCGCTCGTCGTGCCGATGAGCACCAGTGCCAATAATATCCCCCCAAACCCCAAAACCGAGAGACCCCAGCTCTTGTACACGCCGGCCACACTCGCACTCCGTTCGGTCACGTTTCGCGTCAACGCCGCGGCGGCACCGCCCAAGGCAAGTGCTAAAAGGACAGCGGACAGCCCCATGCTCACGCCCGCCGCCTCAGCTGATCCTGAGGTTGACAGCAGAGCAGTGCTGCCCACCGTCAGCACCACGAAACCAACCAACAGCAAGAATAGCGCGAGCGGCACCACCAGAAACCAGCGGTGGCGCTCCTTGGGCTCGAGACCCGTGAGCCACGCGTCCAAGTGCTCCAACGGCGCCCGCTTCCCATGCAAACACGCTGAGCCGCAAAATACGCCGAGCGAAACTCCGAAGGAAAGGAGCGTGAGAATGCCGACCTCAGCCTGGAATGCGGCAAGCCAATCTCCCGTTTGCGCAGCCACCCAGCTTGCTTCGAGCAGAGCCGCCACGGCGCCCGCGCCCAGACCGAACACCAGCACGCTTGCGGCCCGGCTTGGCCAGGAACTCAGCTCTCGAGAGACCATTGATCCCGATTCACGATTTTTCGGGCGGCTTGGCAAGCTCGGATTTCACCTGGGCGGCACGAGCCAGCGGATGGCTGCGATCATACACCGAGAACAGCTGCTCCAAGGAGAGATGGGTGTAGCGCTGTGTGGTGGAAAGGCTGCTGTGGCCGAGCAGCTCCTGTATAGAGCGCAGATCCGCACCGCCCTCCAAAAGATGCGTCGCAAAGGAGTGGCGAAGCGCGTGCGGGTGCAGATCAGGCCGGGCGGCACCCAGCGCACCGTAGCGTCGGGTGAAATACTGGACGGCTCGGGCTGTCATGCGGCCACCCTTCTGGTTCAAGAGCAAGGCGTGGGCATCTTGGACACCTGTCTTCGGATGCACAAGCTCCGCGCGCCCCTGAAGGTAGGCCGTGAGTGCTTCAAGGCACTTTGAGCCGAGCGGAACAAGCCGTTCCTTGTTGCCCTTTCCGAGCACCTGAATCAACCTTTGGGAGCGGTCGAGATCTTCAATGTTGAGGCCCACCAACTCGCTCACGCGCAAGCCTGAGCCATAGAGCAGCTCCAGAGCGAGCGCATCGCGCAGCATGACGACAGCGCGCGGGGTTGGGGAAAGCAGCGGCGCCTGCATGACCTCGGACGCGCCGTGCTGACTCAAGAAAGCTGGCATTTTTCGGCGAATCTTGGGGCTCGCGAGGAGTGTGGTGGGATTTTTCGCGAGCAGCCCCTGGCGTTCCAAGAATGTAAAAAACGAGCGGACGGCCGCAAGCTTCCGCCCTAGCGTGGCGGGCACGGCTCGGTCGGCGATTTCACCCAGCCAAGCTCGGAGGACGAGGCGATCCAGATCCGCTAGCTCTTTGAGGCGCGGGAAACGCTCGTCTACGAAAGTGGCGAGCTGCTCCAGATCGCGCCGGTAGGCGCTCACGGTGTTCGGCGAAGCTCTCCGCTCATCACGAAGTGCCAACACAAAGCGCTCCACGGCACTTCTTAGTGGGCTTGCTGGCACGGGTTCACTCACGCGCAGCTCGCTAAGCCCGTGCGAGCGCCGCGTTGGGGGTTCGAAGCGCGAAGTGGAGGATCACTGCGATCACCGCTCCCAGAACTAGCAGCACCAGCAACCCGGAAAAAGGGGCGGATTTCGTTGCGGAAAGCTGCTGCAAGGCCCTCCCATATCGACTATCGCGTTCGCCACTCGGACTCCCATCATTGAGCACCTGAAGCAGAGCTAACTTCGAATTCGCCAGCGCAAGCTCTCGTTCGCGTGGCTGATGAACAGTGCTCGTCTCAAGCGCTGCGGCTCGCATCGCGCGATACGCCATCTGTGCCAAACGCCAATCGCCCCGAGCCTCAGCGCCTTCCGCCGCGGCCTTTAGGCGAAGAAAGGCGAGATCCGTGTGTCCCGCAAAGGGCACATAGGCCAACGCTGCACGCCGCGCGTGGACCGTTGCCGCCCAAACATCACCCCGATGAAACGCTGCGTCGCTCAGCTGCATCTGGACCGAGCCGTCGCGCACTGAACGCACCACGAGCGTCACCACCGCCAACGTGAGCGCCAAAAAGCCGATGACTCCGAAGCGCAACCAGCGCCGCTTCATAGGAAATCCCTCCGGCGGAAGATCCAACTAGCAACAGCCAAGAGAAAGATGGACCAACCCATGGCTTGGACGGCTGCGCTCCCAATATAAGTGGCGAGCTCTATTCCCGCGGCCTCACCGGTCAGCAGCGTGCGCGGCGGCACATAGAACATCAGGTTGGGAACAACCTTGCTCAGCGCCAGCCCAGTTTGCTGGATAGCTTCACCAAACACGCGCGCTGGCAGATGGGCCAATGTGTCGGCCGAACGCCCCACGATGAATACGCCCAGAGTGAACACTGCGCTCAGAAACGGCGATGAAAACGCCGAAAAAACCGTAGCGATGGCTGCCACAATGGAGACCTCAAGCACACTCAACACAGCCGAACCGAACAGCACTCGGCGATCATCCGGGGCGCCAGCAGCCATGAACCACCCTACCAAAAGCATCGAAAACGCCCAAAAAATTGGAATATAAGTGCGCCAGCGTGGCAGACGAAAAGCCAACACGCCCGGAACTATCAGGCTGCCCAAGGCGACGCCCAGTACTAATTCCAAGCTCTTGTCGGAGAGCGCGCCGAGCGCCAATAGTAACGCGGCCGTGTTGGCGGCCACGAACGTCGCCATCGTGACCACGGTGCCCAGAAATTTTCCGACGAGGTACTCCGTCCGACTGATCGGGCGGGCCAAAATGGGGAATATCGTTTTTAGCTCCAATTCGCGGTAAAGCGAGCTGGCCCCAAGAATGATCGCCACCAAAATCCCGTAAATCGAGATGGACGCGGCCCCAAGATCACTCACAACACGCAGGCTGTCGCGGAGCGCGTACGCACCGACCACTAGCGTATAGCCGCCTGTGGCGAGAGCGAGAGCGAAGAGCCCGTGCAGGATGCGAGCCCGCACCGCCTCACGGTAGGTATTGAAAGTAATGGCCCCGATCCGTCGCAGCATCTCTAGAATCGCCTTTTTATCCGATTTGCGCTCAAGCCACCAAGGGAATCGCAATCAAGGAGCCTTCGCGATGAACACATTGACGGCCCATGGACCTACCGAGCCCGCATAGCCATCGACCTGCAGGAAATAATCGCCTGGGTCGAGCGTGAGGTCTAAAAATGCCAAGAATGCCGTATTCCCGAACTGAGCTGAAACGGCGCAGGCTTCTGGCACCTCAGCTCCGGGACACTCAGGCCCTTTGCGCAGATCGAGGAGCACCGGGTAGCCGCTCAGGTCCGAATCAATCACCACACGGCTTCGTTCGCTGAGGCTCAGCTTTAGTATCTGGTCCGCCGCACCGCCTTTCAGCAGGCTGCCAAAATCGCAGCTCGCGTCGTAGTCGGCATTGGCGTTTGCCGTATTACCGTAAAACATCCCGCCTGTGGGCGGGATCACGAAGGGAGAAACGCAATCATCCGAGCTCGGTACGGCGCTCGGGGGAACGGCGTTGCGAATCCACGGCGTCAAGGTAACGCTAGAACCCAAGAGCGACTCGACCGCCACGCGGTACTCGCCTTTCGCGACATCGGAGAGCCCCAAGCGAAGCGGGCTGAGCGGCGCCGAACGGCAACTGACTTCACCACTCGCGCTACAAGTCCCGTCAAACAACGCCACACTTGTCACGTCATTGTCGGCGCCTGCCGCGACCAACAGCAGATCGGAACGCGCCTCAAGCTTGAGCGCATAGCTGGCATCCACCGCGCCGCTCAAACATGAACTCTTGACAGCATCCACGTGCCCTTGGAGCGCTATCGATTGAGCTTGGTTGGGTTGGAGCAATGGCGCTGTTTCACAAGTATTGTCGAGCGGAGCAGCGGTCGGCGCGCTAAGCTCAAGCGCCACACTCACCTCCGACGGCCCAAGCGCGCTCACAGCGACAAAATACTTGCCCGCTGCCAGCCCGCGCACCAAAAGCTCGTTGTTGTTGCCAACTCGACAGGTCAGCTCACTCTCGCTCCCAAGTTTAACGCTGGACAGGCATTTTGAGTCGCGAAGAGAAATGATCGGCTCACCCCAAATGTCCGCGGAAACCGCAAACAGACGAACATCGCGCGGTTCTGTCAAATCAAACTCATAGACTAGTTCCCCGGCTGGCAAGAGCGCCGGCTGGGCGCCTTCGGAACCACACTGTGACGCCAGCTCTGACCCCACATCCACGAGCTTCGCGGTCTGCGGAATACCGGCCAAAAGCGGCTTGGCTCGCGCGCAATCTTCGTTGGTTGCTGCTGCAGAAACAGCCGAATATTTGATATCCAAGAACACTGGGTCACCCAGCGTTGAAAAGACGTAGAGCGGGTGGACACCGGGCGCCAAATTCAAGAGCCGAGTGCGCGCAACAGAGCCCGCTTGAGACCACGGGAAAGAGCCCACGCAACGGGTTTCAGTTTGGAGATTTCCACATTCTTTGCTGGCTGCCAGCTTGAGTACACCGCGCTCACTCGAGGCGACGACATCCACATCTTGGGCTGAGCCTTCAGGCACCTGAATCGCGATCACGACGTCGCGAAGTGGCAGCTTAATCTTATCGTCTTTTGGCACTTCCGTGGTGCCGCAGCTAAAGGCATAGTCACCTTTGGCTGCCGCCAGTGTTAACTGGTAGTTCCCAGGCGCTTGAATCAGCAGGGGATCCGCGCAGGTATCATTCTTCGCTCGTTGGCAACCGGCTTCATCCGTTTGCCCGTCACAGTTATCATCTCGCTTATTGTCGCAGATCTCCAAGGATTTGCTGTCAATGGCGGAATTCGTGTCGTCGCAATCGCTGCCACCGCAATGCCAATCAGGATCACCATCAGCGTCCGCGTCTCGCATCGAGTGTTCGCAGGTGCGCGACGCTTCAACGCACAGATCTATCGTGCAAGCGTCGTTGTCCGAGCAGGAAACGGGCGCACCTTCCCGGCATCCGAGCGTGTTGTCGCAATATTCGCGACCGTCGCAGTACGTCGCGTCCAAACATGAGAAATCGTCTGGCACAAACCGACAGCGCCCGAGCTCGCCGTCACAGCGGTCCTTGGTACACGGCACTTTATCGTCGCACTGGGCGTCCTCGGAACAGGGGCCCCCGATGGTTGGTTCTCGATTCAACGCAGGAGCGCGCACAGGCCCAGCTGCCATACCTGCGGCGCCGGCCATCGCCTGAGCCCCGACAAACGGACTGGGGGCCGAACTCTCTGAACACGCGGCTGCAGCGGCAAGCCCTGCCACAAGGAACACGATGTGGGTGCGAAGCGTCATGGCTGCGGCGCAGCATAGCGCGGCTGTTGCCCTCTCGGGCAGAGGGTTCTCTGTAGAAGGCGCGCCGAACGCGTGGCATTCTGTTGAGGTGGGACAAGATCGCCTAACTCGGCAAGAACTCGGCTGGCTCCTGGCGCAGGAAGCGCGGGGTGCCGCCAAGACTCTGCGCTCCGACATCGTGCGTCCCACCTCGACCCCAACGATCGTCACCAAGTCGGACCCTGAAGGCGCGGGCGTTGAAACCACACTCGACGCGCTCGACGACGCGATTAGCATGTTCGCGGCTCTGCAGTCTGGACCCCAAGTGCAGCGCCGCGGGCGCATCGATCTCGCCGCTCTTCTGTATGCCGTGGCTCCACTCGCCAGGATCGCGATGGAGCCCGGCGCCGGCACCGAAGTATTCGGTGTTGAAGCCGAACTCAAGCGCATGTTGCATGTGCTGGTTAACCACACGAACACCAGCTTTTCCCAGCAGGAAGCCGCTTCGCCCGAAGTGCGCATTTATCGCCAGGGCGATTGGGTACGCATCAGCGTCGAGCTTGGCCCTGACAGTTCCCCCACAGCTGAGCTTGAACGCCGCTGGCTCAGCCGCATGACACTTCGGCATGGCGGCAAGCTGGACCTCGTGGGTGGCACCCTTTCTATTCTGTTGCCCGCAGACGGCGCGAGTGACCAAAGCGAGGTGGCCGAGCTCCGAAAGGAGTTGGAGCAGGCACAGCAGCTCGGCGAAGCCTATGCGCGAGAACTTGCAACCGCGTTCTCTTCAACGGATACTTCAAATTCCGCAGGCTTTAGCGAAAGCAGCATTCCGCAGGCGTCCGAATTTGGGGTCGCTGTCCGCTTCTCGACTCAGCTCGGCCGCACGCTGCGCCGCTTTTCGGATTCATTGCGTACCGAGGCTGACACCCTGCGCGAGAACGGCGCCGACATCACCCAACTCGATTTCAGACTGCACGGCTTGAATTCGCTCTTGCTAGAGCTTTCGCGAGCCGCAGAAACGCCCGAAGTTGAAAAACCCTCAGCCCTGGAGTTCACGAGTGCCGTGACCGATGCCGTGGCAGAGCTAGCATCACGCACGGAGAGGCTGGGCCTCTCTCTCACCACGGAGTTACCGTCGAGCTTACCTGGGAAGTCTCGGAAGCAAGCCGTTGCGCTCCTGTTGAAGAGTCTGCTCTCCCACGCCATTGATGCAAGTCCGCGTGGCTCACACATCAGCGTGCGGCTTTCACAAGTCGATGACGAGGTGCGCGTCGCGATCGAAGATGGTGGGCCGGTGGTGCCTGTTGCATCACGTGAAGCACTCGTGGCCGGGCGCCTCGATCCGACGTCTGTCGGTCGTCCGCCAGGTGTCTCCTTATTGCTAGCTAACGCGGCGGTGGGTTCGCTCGGAGGGTGTCTGCTCTTGGGGGAATCGAGCACCGGAAACGCCTTGCTTCAGGCCGTTTTCCCGCTCTATCAGCTGAGCTAGTCGGAGTGCCCCCGGGGCTGCGTCATTTCTGCACTAACCGGTCGGCTAGAAATCGCGCTAACCTTCGAGCTGAATGAGGATTCTCGTAGTAGAAGATCAAGATTCGATTCGTCGCATGATTGAGGCGTTGGTCAAGGCGCGCGGCTACGAGGTAGAGCCGGTGGCCTCGGGAGCCAAGGCGATCGATGTGGCACTGACGAATCCCCCAGATGTCGTCTTGCTCGATCTCATGATGCCGGGGCAATACGACGGCTTCGCTGTGTGCCAGCGCTTGCGTGCCGAGCCACTCACGCGCAAAGTGCCGATTGTGATCATCAGTGCTCTGGACGACGAGCAGTCCCGGCAGCGCGCCACAGAAGCCGGAGCCACCGCCTTCTTCACCAAGCCCTTTAGCCCGATCGCCCTGCTCAAAGAGCTAGAACGCTTCAAGAGCCAGCGTTAAGATCCTTCACACGCAATTCCGCAGCGGCAAGCAGGCCCGGCACTTCGAACGCGGGAAGCCGGAGTTTTTTGGCAAGCTCGAGCAGGAGCGTTTGCTCCTTTTGGCTTTGGTCTCCATCCACCCGTGTGATCAGGAAGGCATGCTGCAGAAGCACCCGACGATCGTCCAAGCTGAGGTCGGAAACCTCGATATCATCCAGCGTCTTAGGTTCTCTCCCAAAACTGCGGATCTCGTGCGCTTCGCTCGGAGACGCGCCATAGCCGGCCAGCAGCCCTTCAATCACCTGAGTTTCCTCGGGTGTCACACGCCCATCAGCCCAAGCCACACTCACAAGGGCCTTTACAATTGCGATATCCTGCTCGTGCATCACCGAAACACGATACAGCGCAGGCCAAGCTCGTCAATCTGCGAAGAGCGTGAACGCGACACTCGATTCGGAGCTTCTGGGTGTCAGGCTCCCAGCACGCACGGGAATGCGCTTCCAGCCGGCCTCGGCTTGGCCTGGCAACGAGATGATCACTTCCATCGGCTCTCGGCACAAAAGGTGCCCGAAGCTCGGATTCGGACCTGGGCGCACCAGCGCCGCTTGCTTGGAGTCTAAGCGCGCGCCTCGTACTTTGACGCTCGCATCAGCTGAGACCTTCTTCAGGTGGAGGCTCGCCTCACACTTCGCTGCTTCCGCAATCGGTGCCCGGCTTGCCAAAACACCACCCGCGAGTTCAGCACGAAAATGCGTGGCGAGTGCCCCGCCAACGACGAGGATCGCAGTCATTGCCATGGCAAACCCGCCGCGTGGTGTCACATCTGGCTCCGCTCGCGGATTTTCCTTGAGCTCGGTGGCTACCGGAGGGGGCGTCAGACTGGAGAGCCAAGTTTCAGAATGCGGCGTCAACTCCACGCCACACATGCCTTTGAGTTCCTGCCGGACTTCGTCATCCGGTCGCATGAGAGCTGCGTTGAAGCGCTCGAGCAGCGCACTCAGACTATTTTTACCCACTTCTTGGGGGAATGGCGTGGGGTCCAACAATTCGACGTCACCGGGAGCCACCGATTCAAATAGCTGCTCGCGCTGAGTTTCGCCACGGTGCTCGGGCTTCACCACTAAACTCCCAAACAATTCTGGATCTGTTTTTTGGTGGCGCGCCAACTCGGTGACAATCTGCGTACCTAAGAACGGCGTAGCGTCGAGCGAACGCTGCACAGCAGGTTTCTCGGGGCTCCGCACAGCCCGCATCACCAAAGGCTGCGGCACAGTGGGTTGGTCAGTTCGGACAGGCGCGGCGGGCGGCTGAGGAGCTGCAACCGATTCTTGAAACGCTGGTGCAACGACCGAAGGCTGTTGCAGAAGCCAAGCCGCCAACAAACTTTCAACTTGCGCCCGAGGTTTTTCGAGTAACCCTCGCTGTTGGGCCCGCTCAGTATCCCGGCAAAGCCTCGCCAACGAACGCAGTGCCGCAGGGCGGTTCAGAGGAACCAACGCTCTCTGCAATTCCATAACAAGCGTTCCGAATCCGTTGCCGCCGCCTTCCCCAATGCGAATCATCGAAGCGGCCGGCCGATGGGCACCCACGAGCAATTGGCGCAGCAGCTTGCGCAGCGCACCCTCACACGCTTCCGGGGTAGCGCTATTTCCGCTCAGAATACACGGGGCGCCCTGAGGCGTGAGCACGACATCCCCGAGGCCTACGCTGCGCGGACCCGACTGAAGCGCGTGAGCCAAGGAAAGCACGATGAATCCGGAATTCTCACCAGTCAGACAGGCCTGCCGCGCGCCCGCTGCAGCCAAAACTTCGAGTAATGTGACGCTCATGAGGACCTTGCCTCCCAATCCATAGGCGACGATGATGAAATGGGACAAAGACCTTGCGAAACAACTTCGGGGCAACCCTCCCCAAGCTGGAGCGGTCGAGTAAGATGATCGCCTCATGACGACGTGCCCCCAGTGCGGAAGCGAAGGCGAACCAACCCAGACGGTCTGTGCCACGTGTGGAAGTCGTCTGCCCGCAGTGGTCGCCCCCGCCCCCGCTGCGATTCCGGCTTCGACGCGCGGCGGCTTCATGAAGACGATGCTGGGAATGCCTTCCACCGAACCCCCGAGCGCTGACCTTCCGCAAGCACCGAGGGGCTCCCCTCCTACGGCACCCTGGGGCACGGCGCCTACGGGTGGAGGGTCCCTCGATCCCAAGCGAACCATGTTGGGCGGCATGGGAACCCCAAGTTTTCAGGCACCCCAGGGCCGCAGCGCGCAACCGCAGCTTCCCTCCTCCTCAACCACTACCGCAATCGGCGGCGCCCAGGCACCCGCACCAGCACCGGTCCTGGCTGGCGCGAATCGCACCATCTTGGGAGTGGCCCGCCCAGGCATCGCTCCACTCAATCCAGGACAGGCCAAGGCCGCGGAGCCCTCTGCCCCTGAAATCGAGCCTGAGCTACCGCTCGCGATCTCCGGGCTCAACACCCGCACACCGGGCCAGAAACGCGGACTATTGCTGCTAGGTCTCGCGCTCGCTCTCGTCGGGACGGCCGTCGCCGTGGGGCTCCTTTGGCAGGGGCCACCCAAGCTCAAAGTCAGTGTAGAGTTAGCCTCCGATGGCGCAGAGGTCTTGCGCATTGAATGCGGCGACTGCGCAGCTGGTTCCGTACTGAGCCTTGGCGCCAGCCGTGCAGAGTTCAAGAACGGCTCCCTCACCCTGAAGCCAGTGAAGCCGCTAGAAGTCGGCAAAAATGATCTGGAATTCGCTTTCCAAACCCCCAACGGCAAACCAATGCCCATCGCTATTTCGGTACCCATTCGCTACCGAGTCACCCCACGGCTTGGCCGCCTGAGTGAGACACCACCGCTATTGGAAGTGGTGGTGGCGACTGCCAATGCCAAGAGCCTTTCCGTGGACGGGAAACCACTCGCTACCAACGAGTCGGGAGTTACATCTTATACGCTTGACGTCACTCCCCAGCTTACCGGCCAAGCTTCTGAGGTACGACCGCTCGAACGGCGCATTCCTTATGAGCTAACCTTTCCCGATAGCGATGGTGCAAAGAGCGAAGTTGCGTTTCAAGTCGGGATCGTGCCGCTTCGGATCGAGGCACCTGGTGATTCGATCACGATCGACAAGGAAACCTTTCGTCTTGCCGGTCGCACACAGCCAGGTGCCAAAATTTCGGTGAGTGGCCGAGCGATCGCACTCTCACCCGACGGGACTTTCGACCAAACCATGCGCATTTCATCCCCCGGCGAGACGACTTTCTGGGTACGCGCGGACCGCGAAGGCTTGGCGCCGCGCAGGGTGGCGGTGAAGGTTAAGCGCGTTGCAAGCCTGAATGAGGAAGCGAAGGCGTTGGATGCAAGTTCTCTCAATTCGTACGCGAGCGCGCTATCCAATCTAGACGCCGAAACGGGCAAAAACGTGGCCTGGAAGGGCAAATTGGTTGAGGCGCGACAACTCGGGAGCTCCTGGGTGCTGCTCGTGGACACGGAGAGTGGCTGCGCAAATGGGCCGTGCTTAACCCGCGTTGCTTTTGGCGGGGATGGCCCGTTCGAAAAGGGCAAGGCGCTGGCCATCTATGGCGTGCTGGAGGGTGGCACTGAAGGCCCTCGCTCGGGCACGACCATCCCCGTCATTCGAGCGAACTTTGTGCTGCGATGACGCCGAACAGGCGGGCGCCGTTCGCGCTCCTGCTCACCCTACTCACCTTTGACCCTGCCCATGCGCTCGGTCAGGAGGCAGTGGGCTCAAGAGAAGCAAAAGCTTACTCACTTCGTGTTCAGGGAGCAGCAGCCAAGCCCGATCTGCCAACGAGCCTTTCTCTCCTCTGGGAAGCACGCCCAAACTTGGGAGCCATTGAGCAGATTGCCGTAAGTGATGTCAATCTCGTACTCGCCTCGGGCTCACGCGGCGAGGCCGTCGCTCTCGACGCTCAAGGGCACGCGCTTTGGTCGAAGAGCTTCGCGTCGGTGTGGCTGATCCCACCGTTCGTCACCCCCTACGGATTTGCAGGCGTTGTGAGCCCATTTTCAGTCGTTGGGCTCTCCGTTTCGGGAACTCAACTTTTCAATACGACCCTGCCCACCGAAACCAGCAGTGGCAATCTCAGCTACGCCGCCCTCAGCAATGGTGGGCTCGCCATCGCCGCTGGGCGCAGGTTATTTGTACTCGACCACACGGGTACCCTCACCACAGATCTCGCACTTCCGAACACCGCGCTCGCGCTCACCGAAGCCAACCAACGCTTGTGTCTAGCCCTCACTTCCGGCGAAGTGCTGACACTGTCTGCATTCGGAACACTCGCTAACAAAGGGAACATTCGAGGCAAACTGAACAGCGTCGTCCGCTACTCGAGCAGTGAACTGCTCGTTGCCCTCCCCACTGAGATCGATTCGCTCAATCTTGTGTCCCACCAAGTCGAGCGATTGCTCACCCTGAAGCCGCCTGAACAATTTCAAGCACTGGCCGTGAACTTGGCCGGCTTTCAGCTCCTCTCCCAGAGCGGCACGCTCACCAGGGTGGATCGCAAAGGAGTGCGTCGCTTTTCGCTAGCTCTCCGAACCGGCAGCACCCCCACCAATACGCCACCCCTCATGGCGACGGACGACGACGGCGACACGGCACTCTCGAGTGACGACGCGAGGATCACGCTGGTGAACCGGGACGGCTTGGTGCTGGCCGATCAATCCGTGCCTTGCGCCAGCATTACAGCTCTAGCTCAAGCACCTAAACGGCTCTTGGTGGGCTGTAGCGACGGAAAAGTCGTCGTACTGGGCGCGGCCAAACGTTGACTGGCGCGCTCGGGGCCGCATGCTTATACTCCAAGCGCCCCCAAAAGGGCGTCCACCTAACCCACGCCGCCAGAATAGAGTCTCAATGATTTCCATCACCTCCCTCGCTGCTGACAAGGTCAAAGAGATTTCCCAGAGTGAAGGGCTGGCCGCACATGGTCTGCGCCTGCGGGTGATCGGCGGCGGTTGCGCGGGCTTCCAGTACGATTTGTACTTCGAGGAAGCCCCCACGGACCTGGACGAAACGTTTGAGTCGAATGGCGTGCGTTTGTTTGTGGACCCATTGAGCTACCAGTACCTCGACGGCACGGAAGTGGACTTCGCGGAGGGGCCGCAGGGGTCCGGCTTCAAGTTCGGCAACCCCAACGTGACCAGCACCTGCGGCTGTGGCTCGTCCTTTCAAGCTTAAATCAAGCTTGAGTTCCGATAGACGGAAGCTGGGCGCCAAGCGTTCTTGCGCGCCAGCGTCCTGAAACAGTGTCTCATCGTATTCCATCAGTGACAACGCGGTGACAGTCCGTGTGGGCGCAGCGTTCGAACTGCTCAACCGTCCGCAATGGGTCGCCGATCGTACGAACCATGGCCCCAGGGGAATTGACGGAAACCATACGTGGTTACGTTACGTAGTCATTGGCACACGTCCTAGCCGACGGCGGGCAAGCGAAAGGAAGTTCGTATGAAGCACTCCACTGAAAACGCCCTGAACCACTACATCGCGGCGGTGAAGCACCTCCCGCCGCTCAAGCGCGAAGAGGAGCTTGAGCTTGCCACCAGCTACGCAAAATCGGGAGATATGGCGGCCAAGGATCGCCTCATTGAGACCCATCTGCGATATGTCGTGGCGATCGCGCTCAAATATCGTCGCTACGGAGTGCCGGTGGCTGAGCTGATTGGCGAAGGGAATTTTGGGCTGCTCCATGCGCTCACCAAGTTCGATCCCGCGCGTGGTTTCCGGTTTGTCACCTACGCGGCGTATTGGATCCGCGCCTATGTGCTAAATTATGTGATTCGTTCCTGGAGCTTAGTGGGAGTCGGCTCTGGCGCGCTGCGTTCAAAGATGTTTTTCAAGCTCAGGCGCGAACGCGTTCGATTGCTCAATCTCGTGGGCGAGCCAGAAAAAGCCGATGAGCTCTTAGCTCAGCAACTCAAGCTTCCGACGGAGAAGGTCCGGGACATGGTGCGGCGCCTAGAGCAACGGGACCTTTCGCTCGACACGAAGGTCTTCGATGATTCGGGGGCCACGTTAGGCGATAGTCTGCCCTCTCCGAATGAGAACCAGGAACAGATCGCCAGCGATAACGAACGCCAAGGACAAATCCAGAGCACCGTGCGTTCGGCCCTTGGAATTCTCGATGAGCGCGAACGTTTCATCGTGAATTTCCGATTGATGGCCGATAACGAAGACGCCTTGTCGCTCGCTGAGATTGGGCGTCGGTTGGGTGTCTCACGCGAGCGCGCTCGGCAGTTAGAGTCGCGTGCTAAGCGCAAGCTGCGCGGCCGAATCGAAGAGATGGCGGGGAATGTCCCCCAGAGCTGGGTCCACGACGCCGCTTAGCATAGAAGGCCAGCATCTGGCCGGCATCTTGGGGCTGGAGGGGGGCCGGGATTTCTGGTACGTCGCGTGCCGTCAGCGCAGTTCAGGCTACCGCTCTGGGTCTTCGGGCCCCGGGAGGAAAGTCCGGGCTCCGTAGGGCAGGATGCCGGGTAACGCCCGGTGAGGGTAACCTCGAGGAAAGTGCCACAGAAAATAAACCGCCCGCGCCGTCTCACGACATCTCGGGCAAGGGTGAAATGGTGGGGTAAGAGCCCACCGCGCAACTGGCAACAGTTGTGGCAAGGCAAACCCCATCCGGAGCAAGACCACGTATGGGAGCGTTTGAGGGCTGCCCGCCCGAGCTCCTGGGTAGGTCGCTTGAGGCATTCGGCGACGAATGTCCCAGATGAATGGTCGCCGTCCGGGGTTAGGTAACGCACCCCGGAAACAGAACCCGGCTTACGAACCACGCCGACCATGCCAGCAACGATTGTTGCTGGCATGTTTTTTGTTCGCACGCTGTGACTTTCCCTACTGTGAAAAGAATTTGAAAGGGACATTCACCGTGGTGGTCTCCGACGTCGTCGGAAACTGCCAGCCACGCACCCGCTGCTGAATGCACGACGCAAGGCCATGATATCCCGAGGGATCAGGACTGCTGGTGACCCCTTGCACGCTTCCACTTGTGCCCACAGTGATTTGGACAGAAATATTAGCTGATGACGGCGCATTTCGATCCCGTCCATCCAGCGCTGGCTGCCAACAAGCACGCTTCACGCTTCCACTGTACTTAGCTACCACCGACTGCACGGTGGCCTGATCGAGAGGCGGGCCACCCGAGCCAGGAGACCTCGTGCCTGCGGGCCCACCCACCGCAGGCCCGGCTAGTTTTATTCCTGAAAGGCCTTTGAGTGTTTCCGCCGGTTTGGTTGGCTCAGGCACTCCTGCGCTCCCCGAAGCGATCGGCGATCCGGAACTCTTTGCCGAGCGTTTGGATTTCTGGGCGCTTTGTTCAGCCGGGCTCTGCGCCGCGGGTGCGCCAGACTCGTTCGCGCCGCCTAATTTCTCGGAAGAGTCCGCTTGCTTGGTCGCGTCGCTCCCCTGTGTGATGAAGCGATCTTTGTAGAGCACGATCTGACCTCTCGGAAGGAAAGCCCAGGTCCCCGTGGCTCCTAGAATCAGCATGAGCACGCTGATTAATAGCCACAAAAAAACGGGCGAGAGTCGGCGCGCTGGGACGGGCCAATCTTCAGTTGTAACCGCACGACCCGTGTCGCTATCGCCGGCCAGACGAGCGAAAGGATCAGGAAGCGGAGCGGCAACAACCTGCGGCAACACTGCGGGCGAAGCCCTAAGGCTTGAGACACCTTCCTCAATGATGGCCGCAAGCTCTGGAAAAGATTTGAGCGGCTTCCACTCTTCGAAGCCATCCCTCCAAACCAAGGACTCAAGCCCCACAGCTCCCGCCATAGCCTTAGCGCGAAGCTCGCTGAGCTTGATCGGCCCCACCGGAGAGCCATTGATCCCAACGAACCATTCATCCGCTGAGGGAATGTGCGGCGCTTCCTCCACCGCAACAGCAGGCGCGGCAACGGCCGCCGAAAACGCCCCAGCCAAGCCACCACTAAACCCAGGTGAGTTTGGCTGACCAACGCCGATTGCCGCGAGGCCGCCTTGTGGCGCAGCTTGTCGGGCGACTGGCGCAACCGACGCGCGCGGGACTGCTCCTCTAGGTGCGGAAGGAGCCGGTGGCGGCTTCAGAGGTGCTGGGGCGCGAGGCGCCGGAGCCATGGCCCTTGGAACGGCTGGGCTCGGAGTAGCGGCTGCCACTCTTGGTGCAACCCGCGGTGCTTCAGGTTGGTCGACAGCCGAAGGTGCAACTGAAGGCGGTGCGACACTGTGGGAAACGTCAATAATTTCCCCACACTTGCGGCACTTGATCCGTACCTCTCGCCCGACAACCTTCTCGTCGGCAATCTGATACTTCGCCTTGCAGTTTGAACAGAGGAATTTCATTCAGAGTCGCTTCGGGCGAGCACGGCTCTCAAGAACCGGCTTTCTTTGGTGCAGCTCCACTTCAGATTGTTCTTATACCAGACCCTGAAGATGCGCCTTAATGGATTGCCGCGTTGATTCATCCGGAGCCAGGGTAAGTGCCTTTTCCCATGTTTCTACAGCCTTGTTCCGAAAACCAACTTTCTGGTAGAGGATTGCAAGGTTTTTAACGGCCGGAAAGTGGGTTCCGTTAATATCCACGGCCGTCTCCAGCTCCCGAATTGCTTCGTAAGCCTTGCCCCGCCTCCCGTAGAGCAGGCCTAAGTGAAAATGAAGGCGATAGGCCAGCGGATCGATGACCAAACCGCGTTCGAGGTGGGCCACGGCCTCTTCCTCCTGGCCGGCTTTGAAGGCTGCGATCCCCGCCTCCAGCGCGTGCTCAACCTCATCTGCCAGTAGGGCCTCAGACTCTCGGCCACGCGCCTGAGTGTGTTCGAAGCAAGCTGCCACTGCCGCCATCAGATCGGCGATGCGGAAAGGCTTCTCAAGGAAGTGGTCCACTCCATAGCCCTGTTTGAGATCTTCGGCGTAGCGCCAGCCACGATAGACCGCGCTCACCATGATGATGGGAATGTGGCCATAGCGGCGACTGCCCTTGATGCGTTTGGCAATCTCAAACCCGTGCACCTCCGGCAACATCGCGTCGAGCACTATAAGATCCGGTGTGCGCTCTTTGACGAGGCGGAGCGCACGCAGCCCCGTCTCGGCCTCCACAACCCGAAAGCCTCGGCTAATGAGCAACCGCCGCACCAGTTTGCGAATTTCCGTCTCGTCGTCCACCACCAGCGCAAGCTTGGCATCCGACGCGAGCCCCTGGTCGAGCTCATGCTCGGGCAGCATCGTCACCACGCTCAGATCGCGTGACGTATCGCCGAACCCATCGCCATCCAAATCGTCCGCTCCCGACAGCGCGCTGGCATTCCCCGCCACCACCACGTTCGAAGCCCCGGGGGCCGGTTCATCTGCTGCAGGAACCGGCTCTTGCCCGGCTGGTAACCTGGCTTGCTGCTCGCCAGGCGGCGGGCGCACGGATTGTCCTGAGCGGTCTATTCCTAGCTTCTCAAGCACGTCCGCCGGACAGCGGGCACCCACGTAGAAAACCTCGCCTTGAGCCTTTCGCCCATACGCGTCGGCAATCAGCTGTGCCAGTGCTTCCTCAAGCGCCACATAGCAATAGACTTTCTTGCCCGTGACAAACTCGAGCTCGTCAACAATGTTGCGCTCAGCTGGATTAGCCAGCGCCACAAAGATACGTTCATCACGAATTAGCACCGGCACAATTTGGTGCTTCTCGGCGATCTCCCTGGGCACAAGCTCCAGGTGTTCGAGATTGATACACACTTGACTGAGATCGATGCCTGGAATGCCGTGCTGTTCGCTCAGGGCTTTCAGCGCATCTGTTTCCGAAATGACGCCTTGTCGCGTGAGGTGGGACGCGAGGCGCCCCTCTTTCTGAGACCCAAGCGCATCCTTCAGCTGTTGGCCACTGATGGCCCGCTGTTGGAGTAGGATTTTGCCGAGTTGCTTCTTCTCCGACATCGGGGGGCTGCTTACTCAGCATAGCGCGTCGGCAAAGCGCGGAAAAGTGTAGGGCACGGCTTCGGCCCGCAAATCGGCTTAATCTTCGCTGTCTGCCCCAAGTTGTCGCAGCCTGGCGCTCGCCCAGCGTTCGTAGTCGCCACGGATGATCGAAAGCCGGGCTTCAGCGACCAGGCGTTGGTAGAGATGAAGATTGTGCAAGGTGATGAGGCGAAGCGCCGTCATCTCGCCGGCAATGTAGGCGTGTCGCAGAAAAGCGCGCGAATACCCCTGCTCGCAACTGGGGCACGGGCAGCCGGGCTCCAGCACGCGCGCATCATTCTGAAATTTGCTGTTCCGAATGACGAGCTTGCCCGTGGTGAGAAAAACTTGCCCGTTGCGCGCATTGCGTGTGGGTAACACGCAATCGAACATGTCGATGCCCGAACCTATCGCGCGAATCAGGTCGGCTTGTGTGCCGACCCCCATGAGGTAGCGGGGACGCGCAGCATCCATCCGAAACACCACTTGACTGAGCGTCTGGTGCATCACTTGCGGTGGCTCACCCACGCTGAAACCACCCAGCGCGAGCCCATCAAGCGGCAGCGCTGCCAGCTCTTCGATATGTCGCAAACGAAGATTAACGTCCGAGCCCCCCTGCGCGATGCCGAAAACTGCCTGCGTTGGTCTCCGCGCTTCCAGACAGCGTTTCGCCCAACGGGTCGTCTGCTCCACCGCACGCACGAGCTCATCATGTGAGCTTTGAGCGGGCGGGCAGATGTCCAGCTGCATGGCGATATCGCTGGCAAGCAGACCCTGGACCCGCATCGCCTCTTCAGGAGACAGCAAGCACCGTTTGCCATCGAGATGGGAGGAGAACTCTACGCCGGCTTCGCTCACCTTGGTGCGGCTAGCCAATGAGAACGCCTGAAAGCCCCCCGAATCGGTCACAATCGTGTGCGGAAAGCGCGAAAACGCGTGCAGCCCGCCGAGCTCCGCAATCAGCTCCGCCCCTGGGCGGAGCCAGAGATGGTACGTGTTCATGATAGCCATCCGGGCGCCCAAACCGGACAGTGCCTCTGCCTCAACTCCTTTCACTGTGGCTTGTGTCGCCACTGGCATGAAAGCTGGAGTTTGCACGCTGCCATGTGCAGTCACCAGGGTTCCCGCCCGAGCTTTGCCGGAGGTGGCGTGAACTTCAAACTGCATGCTCGCCTCGGCGCGGGATCCACATGGCATCTCCATAGGAAAGAAAACGGTAACCGGCGATCACGGCTTGCCGATACGCGTTCATCGTTGGTTCAAATCCAGCAAAGGCCGCTACCAACATGAGCAGAGTACTCTGCGGCATATGAAAATTGGTCAGGAGGGCATCCACTACCCGAAACTCGGAGCCTGGCTTCAAAAAGAGGCGCGTGGTACCTTGAAATGGCTGGATCAAGCCTTCGCTTCCAGCGAGCGCTGCGCTTTCCAGCGCGCGCACCACCGTCGTCCCAACCGCCACGACACGGCGTTGTTCCAACCGCGCACGCGCTATCTGAGCCACTAGCTGGGGCGAAACCTCCAGATATTCGGCATGCATGACGTGTTCAGCGAGCGTTGGAGCACTCACCGGCCGAAACGTTCCCACGCCCACGTGCAAGGTAAGGTGTCCCAATTCGACGTCGCGCGAAGCGAGCCGTGCCAACATGCTGGAAGTTAGATGTAAACCTGCAGTCGGCGCTGCCACTGAACCCGGAATTGCGGCAAACACAGTTTGGTAGCGCTCCCTGTCCTCGGCTACCGCGTCGCGCTTCAAATAAGGAGGAATCGGCGTCTCACCGAACTTTTCCATGATTTCCTCGATCGAAAGCGTCCCCGTGGCCCGCACCAAAAGCTCACCCTCCCCGGCGACCTGCACCACCTCGAGCGTTCCTTCGCCGACCGACAGCACCTGCCCTGGTTTGAAGGATTTGCTCGAACGCCCGATCGCCTGCCAAGCACCCGCAAGTGCCGCGGGTCCAAGCAGCAGGAGTTCCAACTTGCCGCCGGTTGCAAGCTTGGCTCCGTGGAGCCGCGCCGGCATGACCTTGGTATTGTTCAGCACCACGAGTGAGCCTGGCGTCACCAATTCCACCCAATCCCGGACGAGGTGATGCGAGACGCCGGTTGGCTCCAGCATGAGAAGTCGCCCCGCGTCACGTTCTGGCAGCGGATGCTTGGCGATCTGCGCTTCTGGCAGCTCGTAGTCAAAAAGGTCGGCGCGCACGGAACGTTTGCTTTAGCGACCTTCGTAGGTCACGCCAAGTCGCGTCATCTTTCGCCAGAGCGTGGTGGGACTGATATTCAGCGCTTCAGCGGCTCGTTCGCGGCTTCCCCCAAAAGTCTCGAGAACCTCGACCACCGCGCGACGTTCGGCGTCATCCACGATGTCGGCAAGCGTTCGGCGCTTTCCGTCTTTGGATTCTGGCGAGGCCTCCGGGAGAATATCGTCCGCCGTGATCACGCCACCCGTGGACAACGCGACCGCCTGCTCCACCATATTTTCTAGTTCGCGCACATTGCCAGGCAAAGCGTAGGTGACGACTTGTTCGATCACGCCCTCGGCCAGCTTCGCGCGCGCGTTCATCTTGCGGTTATATTTGTCCAAGAAGAACTCAACCAAGAGCGGGATGTCTTCGCGCCGTTCGCGCAAGGGTGGTAACTGAAATCGCACGACGTTGAGGCGGTAGTACAAATCCTCGCGAAACCGCCTATCTTCAACCGCATCCCGCAGATCAACATTCGTGGCGGCAACCACTCGAATATCAATGTGCTGCGTCTTGTTTTCGCCAATCCTACGGATCTCACCCTCCTGGATGGCCCGCAACAGCTTGGCTTGAAAGCTCAAGGTTGTTTCGGCGATCTCATCGAAGAAAAACGTCCCACCATCAGCCTCTTCAAATAATCCCTTGCGCGCAGCAATCGCTCCGGTGAAGGCACCGCGAGCATGCCCAAAAAGCTCGCTTTCTAGCAGCGTTTCGCTGATGGCCGCGCAGTTGACCGTGACGAACGGATGGGCCCCGCGCTTGCTATTCGCGTGCACAGCCCGAGCGATCAGTTCCTTGCCGGTGCCGCTTTCACCGGTGATGAGCACCGTCGCGTCGGTTGGCGCGATCTTCACAACGCGCGTCATGATGTCGCGCATGGCCTGTGAGCGCCCCACAATGTTGGCAAAATGGTAGCGCTCTTTGAATTCCTCCTGGAAGAGGCGCATCTGTCCGTGCATTCGCCGAGTTTCAAGCGCCTTATTGACCTTCACGAGCAGCTCCTGCTCAGCGAAGGGTTTTTGGATGTAGTCGAAAGCTCCGAGCCGCATCGCTTGAACAGCGCTTTCGATCGTGCCGTAGGCCGTCATCACGATTACCTCAGTCATAGGCTGCGCCTCTTTGACGGCGCGCAGCACTTCGATCCCGTCCGATTCCCCCATGCGGAGATCGGTCATCACAAGATCATAGGCTCCGGTCGCCCCCATCTCACGGCCGGCTTGTCCGTCCGCCGCCTCTTCAACATCGCACCCGGCGCCTCGGAGCAACATAGCGAGCGTCGTCCGCATGTTGCGCTGATCGTCGACAACCAAAATCTTCGCGCCAGCCAACGGCCCTGAAGCCGTCGCCTCATTGTTCAACGACGCTGAGGGTGCTTCGCCTTTTTCAATTGCTGCCACGTGATGCTTCTCCGATGGGTGGGTGTAGCAATGCCTTCGCCTTGAACGCTACTGAGTCGCGAGATCCGCTGCGCTCGGGTGCGCCTTGGCGTTCGGAATCGGGGTCGCCGAGCCACTGGTGCCTGAGCCTGACCTCGCCATAGAAATCGCAAACAAACAGACCAGCGCGAGCACGAGCGTAGCTCCCGCAAGGGCAATATATCCGGCTCTTGGATGATGGAGGCCCAGCCGAGCCGAGAGAGTCAGCGACGTCCCTTGGGCAATCGTCCCCCCGGGCGCTCCCGTGATTTGTGACGACTCATCGAAAGCGCGCTCTAGAACCCCACCTGGACCCGTCGGTGTGAAGGCAGGGTCGTTGGAAATTAAGCCGGCCCCCGCACGACGCCCCTCGCCTAGCTCCACCAAGGCATCCCGCACCGCGCCGCGCCGTGCTTCGATTCGATCTCCCAACATGCGCTTAAGAAGACCTGCGAGGCCCGAGGCCGTCACCACGATGCGTTGCTGCTTGAGGAATGCCAACAAATCCTGCTGAAGCGCCTGCGCCGTCTGGTAGCGGCTTTCGGGGGTAGGTGCGAGCGCCTTCAGCACGATGCGTTCAAGTTCTGGCGGGTACTCAGGCGAATTTGCTGAGGGGCGTGGCACCGCACACGTGAGCACCAGACGCAACGTGTCAATCTCATTTTTGCCCTTAAACAATCTCCGATTAGTTGTTAACTCATAGAGAACAATCCCCAACGAAAAGATATCGCTGCGCCGGTCGACTCCTTTACCGCGCGCCTGTTCGGGCGACATATACGCAAACTTGCCTTTCAGCTGCCCAATCTGCGTCGCCTCGGTGAGCCGCCCGATGGCCTTGGCGATACCAAAATCGACTAGCTTTATTGAACCAGCCAAGCTGACCAAGATGTTGTGCGGTGAGATATCACGGTGCACAACACCCCTCGATCTTCCCTCCGCATCCACGAGCTCGTGCGCCGCGTGCAGGCCACCCGCGCAATCTGCAATGATCTTAACCGCCATTTCTGGCGGGATCGGACGCCGCTTGCCAGCCTCATGCATCAACGCCTGAAGCGACTCACCTTCCACCCACTCCATCGCCATGAACATGAGTCCCCCCTGCTGAGAGGCTTCGTACACCTTGACGACGTTCGGGTGCCGAATCGCAGAAACGAGGCGCACCTCATCCACGAACATGCTGACAAAGTCCCCCTCGGCCTCATCAAGATCACTCAACATGACCTTGAGAGCGACGAGCCGATCTTCCTCGGGCCGTTCCGTCAGCATGCGGGCGACCCACACGGATGCCATGCCTCCGCGCCCCACTCCGAGCAGAAGCTCATAGTTGGCTAGGCGTGTTCCTTTGCGCAGCTCAGTGGTCATGGGTCATGGACGTTGTACGGGCACGCAGCTCTTGCCTGGCGCGGGAGTCCCAAAGGGACCTACGGCGGGCATTCTCCAAGGGTAAAGGGTGGCCCCAAAGGGAGCGAGTAGGCAAATGGGGGCCTACCAGCGCATTTTTCCTAGAACCACGGCTAGCGCGAGTAGGCTATACGGCGTCCCCAGAGCACGTACACCTACCCCTT
>JBBSBI010000040.1:0-30657 GCA_038251425.1 Polyangiales bacterium | reverse complement strand
GGAGCCTGACGCAGGAAACCTACACTTCTTTTCTGATTCGTCGGCGTTTTATCGCTACCTCAGGCTCAACCACTAGGATCTCTCCACTCTTGGTGTCGCGGAGGCGCACTTGTTGAATCAGCGTTCCCCCCGAGCCAATTCCGGCCTCTTGAAAAAACCAGCGGATCTCGCGTAGCTGACCGGAAGCTGCAGCAGCCTGCGCGGCCGGGGCGCTCTCGTCCGTCTTCCACTTGCCGAGGTCCGGAGGCAGGGGTTCGTAGACGCCGAGGCGATCCTCCGCCGCACCCGGCACCTGACTCATGAAAAATAGAACGTAAGCGCCAGCAGCTACAAGTCCGCAGAGTAAAACGAAGGCATACAGCACGGAGCCGCGATCTACACGCAGCCCGCCCTGAGCTCAACTCAAGGGCCTTTCTCGCAGACGAATCCCGTTGGGCGGTCAGAGCATTCGATGTCCCCCCAGCGGCCGTCGGGAACTCCTTGGTCGAGCTGTGCACAGTCTTGGCCCGGTCCTGGGCTGTTGTTGTTGGGCCCACCGAGCTTCCAATTGTTGTACAGACCGTTGGTCGGCACACCGCAGTCATCGCCAGCCCAAAGCTGGTCACCATTGCCCCAAACCCACACACCCTCAGTCGCGATGTCATTCGCCGCAAGCCAGACCAAGCCGCCTCCAGCGGGGTCAATGGGACGGGTCGTAACGAACGCATTCTCTTCGGCTGAGTTGATTCTGGGGAGCTCCATTCCTGCCGCTTCGCAGCTGGCCTTGGCGTCCCGCCAGTTGAGGCGAGTTCCGCCGGTCGGGCAGAAGACGTAAACGGAGGTCTGAAACATCGCCTGAGTGCAGCCCGCGAGACTCACGATGGTTACCGTGCTTGAGCCCCCGCTACCGCCGCCGCTACCGGTTATTCCGCCAGCCGGATTTCCCGAACCGCTTTGAGCGCTACCGCCGCCTGAAGATGTCGTGGCGTTTCCACCTAAGCCACCGTTAGGTCGAGATCCGCCGCTGCCGACCTCAATGGGCTGGGGAGAGCCTGCGTTTCTGCCGTCGGGAGTGACGAGCGTCACGCTGTGCTTGGCTGCCTGAAGGCCAGCCGGGAGATTGAACGTTAGGTGGTGCGTGTCGATGCGGTTAACGTTGGTTGCTGGCAAGGCCGCCGTGCCGAGATAGACTCGAAAATTGGCATCGATGGGGACGCCACGTCGCGAATCCAAATCGACATTCGCCGAGCCGAAGAAATTGTCTCCCTCAACCAGAATCGTCTCCGTGCTGCCGAGTGCTACGGAGGCGGGCGTTATCGAAAGGATCACGGGATCACCGCTGTCCAACTTGCCACAAGCTATCGCCAGCGCTCCGCTGAGCAGGCCAGGGCGCGCCCAGCGTAGCAAGCGTGCCCGTGTGAGCGTCGCAGCAATCCAGTTCGAGCGGTATGGGGAGCGCGGCACGGTCTTTATCTAGACGCGGAAATGAGCAAGAAGCTTAGTCTAACCTGCATTTGAGCCAGGGCCACTCAGGCTCAGTTCAGATTTTGAGTTCAGAGAGCCAATCATCGCCATTGTAGGTTCGGGTGTGGGGTTACGCGCTGGCCGCCTTGAAGTGCGGGTTTCCTGGGAGTACCTACAGGGCGTGATGCGCGGTCTGGCTCCAGGTTTTCGCAAACGAGTGCGAGCCAAGGCTTGGTGGGCGGCGTTAAGCTCGCTCGGACTGTGTGGCGCGCTTTTAGTTAGCGGCTGCGGGGAAGATAGGCCGTCTGCTCCACTGCCCACGCCATGTGTGCCTGAGCCAGCGCGCTCCATTTTCCTGAAGCCGCCGCGTTTTCTGTCAGAAACTGGCCTGTTTAGCGCGGATGGTTCGCTCGCCAAGGACGTGGAGCCTTTCGAGCCCCGCTATAAGTTGTGGTCGGATGGCGCAGAAAAACGGCGCTTTTTCTACATCCCGAGCTGCGAAAAAATCGACGTGAGCGACATGGATCACTGGGAATTCCCAGTGGGAACGCGTTTCTGGAAAGAATTCACACGCGACGGTGTGCGCATCGAAACACGCTTCATTCAGCGCTTTGGACCGAGGCAAGAAGATTGGTTCTTCGCGGCATATCTGTGGGACGACAAAGATTCAGATGCGGTGCTGGTGCCGGATGGTGTGCCGAATGCCAAAGGCACCACCCATGATGTGCCCAGCCAAAAGGACTGCAAGCTCTGTCACGAGCCCCAGCCTGAGCGCATCCTCGGCTTTGGTGCGCTGCAGCTCACGCACCAAGCTGAGGGGGTCACCCTGCAAAAGCTGAACGCGGCGGGGCGGCTTTCAAGCCCAGTGCCCCAAGGCTTTGAAGCGCCAGGGAATGAGCAGGAAAAGGCAGCTTTAGGCTACTTGCACACCAATTGCGGCACTTGCCACAATCGCTACTTTCAAACTGTTAACTTGCAGCTACGTATCTATGTTGGCGACAAGGCCGTCAAGGATACGGACGCTTACACCACGACGCTCGGTCAAGAGCCGGTGAGTTTCATGTGCCCCGGCTGCCAGATCATTCACCCCGGCCAGGCTGACGCCAGCGTGTTGGTAGAGCGCATTCGAAGCCGTGAAATGGGCCTCGCCATGCCGCCCATCGCCAGCAAGCTCGTGGATGAAGTGGGCCTCAAGGCAGTGAGCGACTGGGTTAATTCGCTTTAGCTAAAGGTGAGCGCACGAGCTCTCACGGCAAGTGTACGGACACGCCCAGCGATGGCACACCTTGATCGCTCACGAGATACAGGATGTAGTCGCCCGGAGGTGCCCGCAGATGGGTGTCGGGTGGCGTGAGGGTGAGTGTCTTGCCGCTCTGCGTGTAGTTGAGTTTCACGTAGCGCTGATTTTGGTCGATGCTGTGCGTGATCGAGCCCACTGCCATGAGCACGG
Source organism: Polyangiales bacterium (assembly GCA_038251425.1). Classification (GTDB taxonomy): domain Bacteria; phylum Myxococcota_A; class Polyangia; order Polyangiales; family Polyangiaceae; genus JBBRRP01. The sequence goes on along the minus strand of JBBSBI010000040.1, from coordinate 27,764 downwards.
CTCCCCCGTCTGCTTTGAGCGGTGTGCCGTCGTAGGTTACTGTTATCGCAGCGCCAGCCACCGACAGGGCCAAGGGCTCCGTGATCCCGGATAATACTGGCCTTGGGCTGCTGCCCCGGAGGTAAGGTGGCGTATAAATCCGCAAATCTGCGTGCTCGCAGCCGATTTGGAAGACTGGCGCCGTGGCTACTCCGCCGCCCATCAAGAGCGTGCCGTCTTTGAGCAACAGGCCGAAGCTGTGCACCCCGCGATCAGTGTCCTCAGGCCAGCGCACGTCGTCGCTGATCGTTCCAGCGACCGGATCAAAAATCTGCGGCACGAGACGTTCTGGAATCGTGGCTTCTTCGCCCGATCCGTGGATCAAAAGTACAGTTCCATCCGGCAAGAGCACGGAGCTGGGTTGGCGGCGGCCTCGCTTGGTATCGATGGTGCGCCAGCTGTCCTTGTAAGGGTCGTAGAGATCTAGGCGTGGTCGCGTTTCGTCGGCGTTGGTGCCGCCCATGATCATGATTTCACCGGTTGAAACCAGGACACCTGTGGAGAGCCCCGCTCGCAGGGGTAGATTCTCAGCGGTGCGGCGCTGTCCATTCGCCGGGTGGTAGATCCGCTCCGCCCCTGGCACGCCATCCTCTGTATTCAGCAGCAACACGGCACCCACACCGCCCACCGCGGCCACGGTGCGCGCATGTCCGCCTGCCCGGTTAGCAGGCACGGGCTCATACAACAGGTGCGCGCGGTTGTAATCCAAAGCATCGGCAGCGATATCGGGCGTGCTTTCCTCATGGGAGGTGAGCACGGTCCAGGGATTTTTGCCTTGGTCGTAGAGCGCAGGCGAGAAACGCTCAATGCTCAGATTCGTCAAGTGTCCGGTATCTGCGTACTGTGTGAAGCCGCCGATCACCAACACGGTGCCATCCGGCAGCTTGGTGGCGGATGGATACCAACGCAGGCCAGCGAGCATGGCGGGGCCACCTGTCATCGGCTGTGGCACACGTTCGAAATCTCCTGTTTTTGGCCGAAAAATGCGCGCGTCGTTGATCCCGCGTTCAATTTCTCCAGGCATGCCGAGCTTCTCGTAGCGTGCGCCGCCAGCGAAGAAAACGCGACCGTCGGTTAACGGCACATGTGCAGCGCAATACAGAACATCTGAAGCTGGCTCGCCCTTTTCATCAACAGGCGTCACGTCCAACGTGAAGGATCTGTCGACGTGCAGCACCTCGGGATCGAGCACCCAACTCGTGCCATTGTGGCGCTTCTCGCCCTGGTGGCACTCCTGCACGCCAGCACGGCTCCAGCCCGTGATCAGCACCTTGCCGCTATCTGGTAGCAACGTTGCGTGGATGGGCGTCACCACCCAACCATCCGCCGGGCGTCCAACGGTCCACGTGTCGGTCTTGTCGCGCAGCTGCACGAGCGGCGACCAGATCCCTTTGGGGATGGTGAGCGCCACCGGTACGGGGCGTCGCAGCGGGTAGATCGTCGCAGCCTTGCCACCCAGGCCGGTGGTGCCGCCCGTGGCATGTGCGCCACCCGTACTGGCATTCGGGTCAACGCCGGACGTGTTGTTCGGCTGTTGGGAAGAGCAAGCGTAGGCTAACATTATAGCTGCGGAAGCTACTGCCAAACGAAATGTTGTTCGAGACATGGATTGATTCTCTAAAAAAAGCCGAATGGTGCGGCGCGTTCGGAGTCCGACCCGGCGAACGATAGCACTTGGCGAGGCAACGGGAGTACCTGTTGCCCCCTGTTGCCCCCTCTCGCCTCGCGTTGCACTCGCCGCGGTCGTAGGCTGGGGTTGTCTCGGACTGTGTCCGCTTGTCTTTTCCTTAGTGCGCACCAGCGCAGCCACCACCCAGGCGGAGCTCGAATGGACGCCTGCCGTGGGCTTACCGTGCGTGAAGTGACGCTAGCGAGTCGGGCTGCTGATCACGGGTGGTGTGGAGAGCATGGTATCGTTGTTTGGCTCGGTGCCCGCAGGCGCATCGAGCGGATCTACGTCGGCGACGCTAGGGTCGATCTCCGTAACGACGTCGGATTCCCCCGCCACACCGATTTGTTCTCCGATACACTGGTTCGAGTCTGAGGCAAGCGAAGCTGCACGCTCCTTCAGAATGCGCACGATAGTGAATTCGTGCCTAGCTTGCATGCGGTTGTTGCGAGTGGCAGCCGCAAATAGCTTTGCAGCGCGATCCTCGGCTGAATGGATGGCCAGTGTGATCTGGGTGAGCTTATCGTTGAGGCACAGCACTCTCACGACGTCCCTTTGCTCACGCGCGCCAGCGGCCTGTCTTTGTACGGAGGATGCGGCTTGCTGCATCTCGACCGAGTAGCCTTTGGCTTGTCGCATCAGCTCGGCGGGTGAAAAAGCGTCATCGTTTGAAGCGGTTTTCTCGTTAGGGTCGATGACGCCGTAATTCAGCTGGTAGAGCAAGTCGCTAGCTGGCTGCGCGGCTGCGCCGCTCAGGACCGCGATAGTGGCTGCACTGAAGCCGAGTGACACGGCTTTGGAAGGTTTGCTCAATGTGTCTGCCTCACACGTACAGCCGGTCTCTAGGCATTTCTGCGCAAAGACCGACAATTATGGGTCGAAAAGCAGGCCCACCGAGGCCCGTAGCTATTCGTACGGATCTTCGCGCGTGACCTTGAAGCTTCTTCGCTTTTGGCTCTGCCTGAGGCGCTGAGTATGTAGGCGTTAAGGGGAGCGGGTGGCAGAAGCGCAACCGTTGGCTCGCCTAACGCTCACTTAGACTAATCCACAAAATCACTCGCTCGCCCCAGGGTGTGCTCGATGGCCGCTGGGATGTCTTTGGGCCGAAGCCCGCGCCAAAACACATGCCACGTTCCTACTCGCAGCATGCCGGAGCAAATCCGAGTGTACCAGGCAGCAATCGGATTCTGGGCTCTGGCACGCCAGACTAACGTCGGGAAATCTCGCGCGAGGGAACTCCAAACATCCTGCGCAATGCCTTCCCCGCGAGCTCTGGGCTCGACGGCAAATTTGCTCAAATAGGGACCCACTGGGCTGTCGATCACGATGGCGGCGCCGCGATAATCTGACTCCACGTAGACCGCGAGCAGCGGCTCAGAGAAGAAATCTTTCAGAAGCTTCCGCCCAAAACTCTGCTCGATCAGTGCCGTCAGCCGCGGCAAATCGAGTGGGGAGTAGGATTCGAAGCGTTGGACTAACGTGCCCTGTTTGATGAGCGTGCCGGCCCCTTTCGTGGTGAAAAGCTCTTTGAGCAGGTTCAAGGGTGAGGCAACATTCACCATCAAGCGTGGTTGATTGGTGAGTGTTAGCAGTGAGCCGATGGCTGCCAAAAGCTTCTTGTCGTCTGCATTGAGCTCCGCGCCCTTCAACAGAAAATCTGCTTCGGCCTCTAGGTTGAGCACAGAGATCGTCCCGTTGTTGAGATCGAGTCCGTGTTCTCTCGGTGTAGCCAGCCCATGGCTGAGCGCGCGTAAGCCTCCGCTTCGACGCAAGTAAACGAGCTTTTGGGTGCCAAGCTCGCGGGCAATGGCCGCCCCTTCGGATAATCGAACCTCTTGGCTCCTGTGCTGAGAACGATCAAACCACACCACGGGAAGCCGTTCAGCTCTCAGATCCGCACGCACCGCTTCGATAAGATTGGGCGCATCAGAACGATACAAGGTGGCCTCCAGTGAGGCGGCGGGCAGACGTTTGAGCAACCGATCACAGGTCGTGTGGCTCGCGCCAGGTCCGAACAAGCCCAACACGACAGGAGCGTACAACCCGAGATCGGCGAGGAAGCGCAGGTGCTCTACGAACGAGCCGAGTGCGTGGCGGACCACAGCATTTTCCACGGCAACCAGGCCAAAGCTTTCCTTGGGTACTTCCCGGAAAAGCTTGAGGTAAAACTCGGCTTCCGCGCGCTGGCCGATGCTCTCAAGGAAGGTGAGCACTGTGTCGCTCGCGGTGGACGGTGGGAGAGGGGAAAGCAGCATGGCGATCACAGCAAGCGGGAGAACCCGGAACTTCTGCCAAATTTCATCCGCTGAGTCACGGCACTTGGCCAAATTCTGGGCAGGTCCACGCGCTCTCTGCTACCCCTCAGTCACTGTTATTGGCGCGAGCCACGGCACTGGCAGAAAGAGCTTTCATGCGCAAAATTCTCGGAAAATTTGGGTTATTGACGGTAGTTGGGCTGGTTCTCAGCGCTACAGCCACGGGCGCCCGCGCTGATACGGCAGCTACTGAGGACAGCTATCCTTACGATCCGACCTGCCCTTGGGGTCGGATTTCTAACGGTAAGGGCATGCTGCTGCGCTGCCTAAGCGTCGCTGAGGCGAAGGTGCTGGCGGGTGGCAAAGCTGAGAAGGCGAACACACCACTCACCGCTGAGTCGGACGCGGAGCTTCCTGCAAGTGACGCCGATGAGCCGGAGCTTGCCGTGGAAGTCGAGCCCGTTAAGGCTGACAAGGGAGAATTTCCAGGCGCCAAGCTGAATGTCCCCAGCACGCGCGCGCGCTACCTTGCCTGCATCGATAAGAACGGGGGCATCAGCGAAGCCACGGCCGAGGTCGTCGTTCGCTTCTTGGTACGCGAGCTAGAACGAGCAGAAGGGGTGAGCGTGAAGAGCTTTAAGGGCATGTCGAAGCAGGCCGCCCGGTGTGTGGCTGATGTGATCGATCGCCGCCACATTGGGGATCCCGAAGGTGAGCTCATGGGAGCGAGCGTCCGTGTGGTATTCTCGATGAAGACGAAAGCGGACGTTGCAGAGAAGGCCTCCGCGGAAAAACCCGCGGTAGAAAAGCGCGGGACCGAAAAGCGCGGGACCGAAAAGCGCGGGACCGAAAAGTCCGTGCCAGGAAAGCCTTAAATAAGCACCGACCTGCTTGGAGTGGCTTCCTTCGGATGGGGAGGATAAGGGGAGGCGTGGCGCACTCTGAGGATTCAAGCCAACCCCAAGAAACGTACGTGCAACGAGCCGAGCGCTACCGACTGTTGGTAGCAACTCTCGAAGGGCGCTCCGGGTTGATCTCGAACTTGAGGGGACTCGCGTTTGGACTGTGCGTGGTCGCGGCGGGATTCGCGCTGTTTAGGGCTGAGCGAGCGCTCCTGTTGGGGCTCTCGGTGCTGGGAGCCTTGGCGTTTGCAGTCTTGCTCGTGTTTCATGCTCGAGTGTTGCGCCGCCAGGATAATGCGCGACGTTTGCTCGCGGTGAATGAAGCGGCGGAAAAACGCCTGACGGAAGCTTTTCGCAGCCTCCCCGACGATGGCGCGATGTTCTCGGTCGAAAATCATGCCTATTTGGATGACCTCGATATCTTGGGCAAAGGCTCGCTCTTTCAGAAGCTGTGTGTCGCGCACACTCGCTTTGGTCAGCAGACACTCGCACGTTGGTTGCTCGGAGCGGCGGAGGTAGACGTTATCTTGGAGCGCCAAGAGCTCGTTCGGGCGCTTGCTCCGAGGCTGCTGGAGCGCCAAAAACTCGAAGCTGAAAGCCTGACGCTTGCGGTGAACCGTTCGGCTCACTCCGCGTACAAACCGCCCATCGACCCAGCGCCATTTCTGGATTGGGCGGAGGGTCCGACACTGCTTCTCAATAAACCAGTCGTTGTTTGGGCGGCCTGGCTGTTGCCGATCCTGACGTTGACGCTGTTGGTGCTGTCGCGGATTTTGGGTTGGCCACCGATAGCTTGGTTGATCCCGGGCGTGATTCAGGCGGCGTTCATGGCATTTCATGCCGGCGCCGCGAACCAGGTTTTCGGCGCGGTGTCGTCAACCGAAGGCGCCTTCGTGCGTTATGCGGGAATGCTCAAGATCTTGGAAAATCTGGAGCTTTCTGGCAAGACAGGCGAACGTTTGAAAGAGAAGTTAATCTGCGAAGGTCAGAGTGCCGCCGCCGCTATGCAGTCCTTTCGTTCGCGGCTTGGCTGGTTCGATCTCAAACACAACGGGCTTGTGTATCCTTTCGTCAACGTCGCCTTGCTTTGGGATGTCCACTCCACGCTCGCGCTCGAACGCTGGCAACAGCAATTTGGCCGTCGAGTACGCGGTTGGTTTGAAGCGATTGGTGAGTTAGAAGCGCTCTCTTCTTTGGCTGGGTTGCTGTACGATGAGCCCGGCTTTGTCTTCCCGACGCTGCTCACGGACGGCGCCGGCTTTCACGCGGAGGGTCTCGGGCATCCCTTGATCAGCCCAGAAAAACGCGTGGAAAACGAACTGGAGCTCAGCGAGTCCGGCACGGCTTTGCTAGTGACGGGGTCGAATATGTCCGGAAAGAGTACGCTACTCCGATCCATGGGGTTAGCCGCAGTGCTCGCTCTTTCTGGGGGACCGGTGTGCGCTCGGCGGCTTCGGCTGGCGTGTTTTAGCCTCCACACCAGCATGCGTGTGCGCGATTCGCTGCAGTCCGGGGTGAGTCATTTCTATGCCGAGCTTCGGAAGCTCAAATCCGTGCTGGACGCAGCTCAGAACAAGCAGCGTGTTCTCTTCTTATTGGATGAGATCCTGCATGGTACGAATTCCAATGAGCGTCAGCTTGGGGCGCGCTGGATCATCAGTGAGCTTCTGCGCTTGAAGGCCACGGGCGCTGTTTCTACGCACGATTTGGAGCTCTGCCAGTTGCCGGCTGACCAGATGGGGCGCGTGCAGCTGGTGCATCTGCGCGAGAACGTCGAAAATGGACAAATGACGTTCGATTTCAAGCTGCGTGAAGGGCCGGTCACCGAGGGCAACGCGCTCAGATTGATGCGGAGCTTAGGCTTGGACGTACCGCTCGTATCTTGATGACGACACGATCCTGTAAACGAATCGCTCCCATGAGAGCTCGGAAGGGCTGAATGCCAAAAGCACTGGGGCGGATTTCAAATTCAGCGAAGAGCATGCCCCCCCTAGCCTGAGCGCGCGTGTTGAGTGTTTGCTGCACGCCACACAGTTCAAGCGTCCCATGAATCTCTACGGAGCTCGGGGATCCCTCAAACGTCCCTTCAAAGCGCAGCGCCGGGTAACGGGCAACTTGGAGTACGGTCTCTTGGAGTGTTTGCTGGATCTCGCGGCGATTGGCGGCGGAAAGTATGTCCGCATGAACTTCGCCGTGCACTACGGCGCCATCCACTTGGATGCTCACCGGGTCAACTTCGATTGCCAACCTGTTGCCGGAAAACAGACGCGCCTCCGCGCGTTCGACATGCAGTTGCAGATCGTGGGCTGCGCGCGCCAGCAGGCCCTCCTTAAACGTGAAGAGGGTGATCTCGAGTGTTAGGGATTGGCCATCATCGGGTGGGGACACGGGGAGCATTCTAATGCCTCCTCAAACGCGCTGGGCCGGGCTCTCAAGCCGGGCTGGCTGGGTCGCATTTGACTCCGATAGGTCCGGATGGCTTACTTGATGGCCCTGAGCGGTCAGGCCCCCGTATTCTGCCTACACCTGCCCACCTATCGCCATTTCTATCGGATTTCTGTCCACCGGAACTCGGCAAGCTGTGCGACAAATGCCGTCCCCCATTGCGGCTGAGGGTCTTCGCGCGGGGCATCATTCGGGAAACTTGGTGGCATTGACGTGAGTGACTTCGAAGAGAAAACGAGAGTCACTCAGGTTCTCGAAAATAAGGTCGAAGAGCAGGTATCCACGACGGACTGCTTGGTCGTCATCTACAGCCAGGAACCCGGAATGCTGGGCCGGCGCTTCGTGCTCGATCACGAGCCGATCGGCGTGGGGCGTGGGGCCGACAGCGAAATTGTATTGGAGGGTGATTCCGTTTCGCGGCGTCACGCCTATTTCTCGCGTCGCGGTTCGAATTGGTACGTCACCGACGCCAAATCAACCAATGGCACGTATGTTAACGAAGAGCAGATCGCGGGCGAGGTGCTGCTCGTGAATGCCGACCGCGTCAAGATCGGGCCCTCCATTCTCAAGTTCCTCTCGGGTGCTGATGCAGAAGCTAAGTATCACGAGGAAATTTATCGCATGACAATTGTGGATGGGCTGACCCAGGTCCACAACAAGCGGTACCTCTTTGAGGCGTTGGAGCGGGAAATTGTGCGCGCCCGCCGGCATGAGCGTCCGTTGAGCCTGTTGATGTTTGATATTGATTTGTTCAAAAACGTGAACGATCAATACGGCCATCTTGCCGGGGATTACGCGCTGCGCGAACTCGCACGCTTGGTACAGGATCGGATCCGCAGGGATGAGGTCTTCGCGCGCTATGGTGGAGAAGAGTTCGTGATTGTCCTGCCGGAAACCCCGCTGGATGGCGCGACGGCACTTGCCGAAAGCATCCGCAGTCGTGTGGAAGAGCACCCGTTCGCATTCCAAACCGAAGCCATTCCGCTCACGATCAGCATTGGATGCGCCGAGTTAACCGACCAGAAGTCAGCCGAGGAACTGATCGGATTGGCCGATCAGAAGCTTTACGAAGCCAAACGCAGCGGCCGCAACCGCGTGTGCAATTGAGGGCTATGTTGAGCGACGGTCCGCCACCATTTGGCGCTCTCTCCGGGGATCAGGGTCCCGCCGTGCGTGTTCGGCCTCCGGGGCCGAGTTCGCGCACTTGGGGGCTCCGGCTTCGGCATCGCGCCGCGCCGATGGGGCCGCTGCGCTCCAACAAGAGTGAGCGGCTACCGATCGTGCTGTCGCTCGCGAAGGGCGACAACGTGCTCGATGTGGACGGCAATCGCTACGTCGATTTAGCTGCTGGTTTTGGCTCGCTTTTGCTCGGTCACGGCCACCCCAGCATTCTTCGCACCTTGGAGCTCCAGGCCCCTCGCATGCTTCAAGCACTCGGCGACATGCTCTCGGCAGATGCCAAAGTTGCCTTGCTGGAACGCCTAGCGGCTCTCTATCCCGGGGATGCGCAGGTGATCCTCGGCCAATCCGGTGCGGACGCTGTAACGGCCGCGTTGAAGACGGCTAAGCTCTACACCAAGAAGCCCGGCGTGGTGGCGTTTGAAGGAGCGTACCACGGGCTCAGTTACGGACCTCTCGCTATTTGTGGGCTCCGCGAGAGCTATCGCGAGCCGTTCTTAGAGCAGCTCAATCCGGCGGTAGAGTTTCTCCCGTATCCTGCGTCAGAGGCCGAAGCCAGTGTCGTCTACGAGCGCCTGCGCAAGAGGCTTCAGGCTAACGATATCGGTGCGGTGGTGGTCGAGCCAATCTTAGGCCGCGGAGGTTGCGTGCTGCCGCCCACGGGCTTCGTCGGTCAGCTGTTAACGCTAGCGCATGAGCGCGGCGCACTGCTCATCAGTGACGAAATCTGGACGGGGCTCGGGAGGGCAGGAAAATGGCTATTTTCAGTCGAGCCCGGGGTCACGCCCGATTTGATCTGCCTCGGCAAAGGCTTGGGCGGAGGGTTGCCGATCTCGGCATGTTTGGGTGCACGTGAAATCATGCAAAGCTGGGCGAGGGAAGCGGAAGTGGTTCACACCACAACGTTCGCGGGGGCCCCACTTGCCTGCGCGACGGCGATCACCCTGCTCAATGAGTTGGAGCGGGGGCAGCTGATCGTGCGCTCGCGGACTTTCGGAGAGAGCTTTCGTGCGCGCCTGGCTGGACGCTTGGGCGAGCGCGCCCGTGTGACGGGGAGCGGCCTCATGATTGGGGTCGAGCTCGGGAGTGAACGTGGCGTGGGTGGTCGGGTCGCCCACGCCCTCCTGGAGCGTGGCTACCTGGTGACGAGTGGTGGGACGCACCGTGATTCGCTGGTGCTGACTCCAGCGCTGACGTTCAACGAGTCGCTGGTTGACGGCTTTATTGAAGCTTTGAGTGAGGTTCTCGGTGGAGCTTCGGCGTGAGGGCTGCAACGCTTGAAGAATCTGATGCGTTGCACCGTGAGGTGCGAGCGTTCGCGGCGGGCCAAAGCCGCGTCACGTTCGACGAGCTAGCACTCCGAATAGCGCGATTTCAGGCCGAGAATATCGCTGGTTTTCGTCAGTTAGTGGCGCGTTTCGGTTCGCGCTTGGACAGCGTGGAGTCCATCCCCGGTGTGCCGACTGACGCCTTCAAGCTCACACGTGTGGCGGTGCATCCGCCCGAGCTTGATGTCGTGCGCTTTCGAACGAGTGGGACTTCAGCCGAGGCGCAGGGCGTGCATGCGCTGCGTTCTACGCTGACGTACAGCGCATTGAGTGAACGCTTTGGGCGCAAGGCGCTCATGTCTGAAGAGTCTGCGGTCGTGGTGGCGCTCGCTCCGAAACCCAGCGGCCCCGTAGAATCCTCGTTGGTATTCATGATGCGCGAATTCATGCGCAGCTTCGATCCCGATTTCACAGCTGACGGGGCGGCGTCGAAGGAGCCCTCGTTCGAGCGCTGGCTATTCGGACAAGAGGGCGCCGACCTAGCAGGGCTCAAGCGTGCTTGCAGCTACGCAAAGGAAATCCAACGGCCTCTGCTCCTGCTTTCTACGTCGTTGGCCCTCTGGCAGTTGTTGGAACAATTGGAGGGCGTGCATTTCCCGCTGCCAGCATCCAGCATCGTGATGCACACCGGGGGGCCCAAACGGCGTTCGGGTGAGCTCGATTTGGGCGACTTGAAAGGGCGCTTGGTGCTCAGTTTTGAGCTCGATCCTGGCCAAATTGTCGGGGAATACGGGATGACAGAGCTCTGTAGCCAGCTCTACGAGGGAACCGCGCGTGGCGTGAGCTTGAAAGGGCCTAGCGGCGTATTTATTCCCCCCGCTTGGCTCCGTGTCACCCCAGTCGATCCGTTGCATTTGCGTCCCGTAGAGCCGGGCACGGTGGGGCTTGCGCGGTTTGTTGATCTCGGAAATGTTGACTCGGCCGTTGCAGTGATCACTCAAGATTTGGTGCGAGCTCGCGATGGTGGGATTGAACTCTTAGGGCGGCAACCTGGAGCGGTGGCACGCGGATGTTCGTTGGCGATCGAAGCCTTACTAGAGGGTGCCGAATGACTCCGCAGGAACGCGTGCGTGCGCTGATCGCGGCGGCACGTGAAGTGGCCGACAAGGACAGCCAGGTTGGGAAACGCGTTCGTGCACACTGGTTGGAAACCACGGGCCTTTCCCCGGAAGGGATCGAGCTAGCTTTGGAAAACAGTCTCGAAATTTCTCCGAGCGAAGCTGAAATTGAGCAGCTGGTCGCGAGTGTGCCAACGTCCAAACGTGCCTTGGTCTTACTATCGGCAAACGTATTCGTGGGAGCGCATCGCGCCCTGGCTTTAGCTCTTGCGGGCTCGGAGCGCGTGCTGGTGCGGGTTTCGCGCCGAGATCCTGTGTTCGTAGCGGCGCTTTTCGAGGCTTGTCCCGGGCTCTTTGAGATCACTTCAGAGCTGGCGCCAGCGCACGGGGATGTGTTCTGGGCGTACGGAAAGAAGGATACGTTGCGCGCGGTACAGGCCAGCTTGCCCGCTGGTGTTCAGTTCTTAGGGCATGGGCCAGGAGCTGGCGCCGCACTGGTTGAGCTGTCGGACGCCACCCCCAAGGAGATGCAAACCCAGGCGCAAGGTCTGGTGCTGGACACGGTGCTGTTTGAACAGCGTGGTTGTTTGAGCCCGCGTGGCGTGGTTGTCACGGGTTCCACGGACGAGGTGAATCGCTTCGCCGAGTGTGTCGTTGCGGAGCTCACGAGCATAGGAAAACGCGTGCCCCGAGGTGAACTTTCGCTCGATGAACAAGCCGATCTTGTTCGCTTTTGCGACACGCTGACGTACGTGGGTAAGGTTTTCGACACCGAGCCGGGCATCGTCGCGCTCTCGCAGAGCACTTCGCTCAGTGCGCTCACGCCGGTGGGTCGGGCGATTCATATCCAGCACGTGGAAGAGCCGATTTTGCCACTGGCTCGGATCGGCCACGTGCTCACCAGTGTCGGCTTCTTCGGATCGGAAACACTGCGAAGCCAGCTATTGCGTGCGCTTCCCAAAGTGCGGGTTACGGCGCTCGGAAAAATGCAGCGACCCCCCTTCGACGGTCCCGTGGATCTGCGGCAGCGTTAAGCCACTCCCAGCGGCCATTCTGCAGGGAGGCTAGAGCTTGCTGGCTAGCTTGGCAGCGCGTTCGCGGGCGTTGGCGATGAGCGGCTTGGCTTCCTCCGGCGTGAGCCCAAGCTGCTTGACGAGCCCAGCGAGCACCTTCTGCTCCCCGGCAGTTTGCTTGCCGTCGGCATGGGTGAGAAGCGCTGCGTGAGCCACGAGCGTTTCCTTCTCACCAGCTGAAAATTCGCTGGCAGGGATCTCCCCCACGGTGTGCTTCTTGGACGAGTATTCCTTAAGCGCGGCTTCTTCTTCTTCGCTCGCGCCAAAAGCCCAGAGCAACGCTTCGATCATGCCTTGCTCGGGTTCAGTGAATTTCCCATCGGCCCAAGCTACGGCCACGAGCGCTTTGAACAAGTTGGTCTCGGAGGGTGTCATCGTGCGCGGAAGGGTACACGCCGAGCTTGGAGCAGAGCAAGAACCAACGGCGATCAGCGAAAGCGCAGCCGATTGGCACGGGCCACGGTGATCGCCGTCATGTGCACAATGTTATCCACGCTCGCTCCTTGCTGCAGCACATTGACCGGCTTTCTGAGCCCCAAGACGATCGGCCCCACCACATCCACGTTCGCTGTCGCAGCCAGGATCTTGTAGGCTGCATTCCCGGCATCCAAATTCGGAAAAATGAGGACATTGGCCGGCCCCTTCAAGCTTGAAAACGGGTACGGCCCCCGATCTTCCTCGTTGAGCGCAACGTTGGCCTGCATCTCGCCATCGATCATTAAATCAGGCGCTAGTGCTTTCACGAGCTCAGTGGCTTTGGCCACCTTCTGAGATTGGGCGTGCGGTGCGTCGCCAAAGTTCGAGAATGAGAGCATGGCGACTTTCGGTTCGATGCCCAGCTCGCGCACCGTTTCAGCCGCCAAAATGGCTATTTCTGCTAAAGTCTCGGCATCCGGATCAATGTTGATCGTGGTATCTGCGAAAAACTTCACACCACTCTTGCTCACAATCATATACATGCCGGCTGCACGCTTAACCCCTTCGCGCATACCGATGATTTGGAGCGCGGGTCGAATGGTGGCGGGATAATCTTGGCGATAACCTGCAACGAGACCATCCGCATCTCCCAACTCAACCATCAACATGCCGAAAGTTGTGCGGGATTGTCGGATGGTTTTCTCCGCCTCATGCAGGGTAATGCCCTTACGTTTTCGCTTGTTCCAGAACGTTTCCGCATACAGCGCGAACTTGGGATTCTCGCGCGGTTCGACGATCGTAACACCGAGCAGCTCCAAGCCCAGCTCTTCTTTCAGGCGCAAAATGCGCTCTTTATTGCCGAGCAGGATCGGCCGTGCGATTCCGGCTTCGAGGATCAGCTCGGCCGCCCGCAACACGTTCGCCTGATCGCCTTCAGGGAAAACGATGCGCCGAGGGTGCTCCTTGGCGGCTTCCGTAATGTGCCACAGCACGCGGCGCGTGGGCGAAATCTTGTGATACAGGCGTGCCGTGTACTCGTTGATGTCGAGTGCTTCACGGGCCACACCACTCTCCATGGCCGCCTTGGCCACGGCTGGAGCCACCCAGTAGAGGACCCGCGAATCAAAGGGCTTGGGAATGATGTACTGCTTGCTGAAGCGCAGGCGTGTGCGACCGTAGGCGCGCAGCACATCATCGGGCACCTCTTCGCGCGCCAGGGCTGCCAACGCGCGAGCCGCGGCTACTTTCATCTCCTCATTCACTGTCGTGGCACCGGCGTCCAAGGCGCCCCGAAAAATATACGGAAACCCAAGCACATTGTTCACTTGGTTCGGGAAATCGCTGCGCCCGGTAGCTGCAATGGCGTCCGGCCGCGCCCGCAGCACGGCGTCGTAGTCGATTTCCGGATCTGGATTGGCCAACGCGAAGATGATCGGATTTGGAGCCATAGTGAGCACCATTTCTTCGCTCACTAATCCAGATGCTGATAGGCCGATCATCACGTCTGCTCCCTTCAGACAATCGGCAATGCTGCGGCGCGGATCGGCTGCGGGGCGCGCGAAGGGGCGTCGATAGTCGTCCAAATCGTCCCGGCCCAGAATCACGATCCCGTTCAGATCGAGCATCGTAATGTTTTCGATTTTGACGCCAATACGAGTCCACATCCGCATGCAGGATGTGGCCGCGGCGCCCGCACCGACGCAGGTGACGATCAAATCGCCCAAATCCTTCTCTTGGAGAGCTGCGGCGTTGATCAGTGCCGCGCTCGAGATAATGGCGGTGCCATGTTGGTCGTCATGCATCACGGGAATATTCATTTGGTCCCGCAGGGCCTGCTCGATGAAGAAGCAATCTGGCGCCTTGATGTCTTCGAGATTGATGCCGCCGAAGGTGGGTTCGAGCGAGCGCACAATATCGACGAAACGTGCCGGATCAGAGGCGTCGAGTTCGAGATCAAACACGTCGATGTCCGCAAAGCGCTTGAAGAGCACTGCCTTACCCTCCATCACGGGTTTGGCCGCGCGCGGGCCGATATTACCGAGCCCCAACACGGCGGTACCGTTGGTGATGACAGCGACCAGATTGCGCCGGGCCGTGTAGCGATCCACCGCGCTTGGATCGTCGCGAATGGCGAGACACGGAACCGCCACGCCGGGCGAATAGGCGAGCGAGAGATCGAATTGGCTGGCTACTGGCTTGGTGGGGACGACCTCGATTTTTCCGGGCCGACCTTCGGCATGGTACGCGAGTGCTTGTTCTTTTTGCCTGAGCTTTGACCAATCCGCCTGCATACCTCAAGCTAGCCGGTTTGGTGGTGGCAATGGGGAGACAAGCGGGCCAGGGGGCGTTATTTTCATCCGCGATGGAGTCCGGTCCTATCCTCAGCCTTGAGCTTGAACAAGCAGCGCTGCGCGCTGTGCGCAAGGCGTACGGGGAATTCAACGATACGTACTTTGGCGCTAAGCTCCGCTGGCCAGTCCTGCGTTGGTCCGATTCTATCGGGCATTTCGGACGCTATAGCAGCGACGATCGCTCGCTTGAGCTCGCCAGGAGCCTACTCGTTGAACACGGTTGGGGCGTGTTGCTGGAAGTTCTGAAGCACGAGATGGCGCACCAATTTGTGTTCGAAGTGCTCGCGGTGGAGGAGCCACCGCACGGGCCCAGCTTCCAGCGGGTGTGCCGTGAACGGGGAATTGATGGGCATGGTTCAGGATTGCCGCGCGCACAGAGCCAAGCACCTGAAACGATTCGCATGCTCGAGCGTGTGGCCAAGCTGTTGGCGTTGGCTCAAAGCAGCAATCAGCACGAAGCAGAAGCTGCAACGGCGGCAGCGCAAAGGCTCATGTTAAAATACAACATCGAAGCCGCTACGGAGCCAGTTTCCGGCTATGTGCATCGGCACCTCGGGGCGCCCACTGGGCGCGTGAACGAAGCCGGGCGGACGTTAGCTAATATCCTGACGGAGCACTTTTTTGTTCAGGGCCTGTGGGTGCCGGTTTGGCAGCCGTTTGCTGGCAAACGCGGGAGTATCTTCGAAATTTGTGGGACGCCCGAGAATGTCGAGATGGCCGAATACGCCCACGCATTTCTCTCTCACTCTGCAGAGCAGCTCTGGCGTGCGCATAAAAGGGACAACGGCCTGCCCGGCAACGGCGATCGACAGCGCTACGTTGCCGGCGTGATGGCGGGCTTTCTCGATAAGCTCAATGGCCAAAAGGAAAAACACCGTGAGGAGGGCTTGGTTTGGTTGGGAGATGCCGAGCTGAGGTCGTTTTTTAAACGCAGGTATCCGCGGATCCGCATGGCGTACTACGGGGGAAACGCCGCGAGTGAAAGCTTCTCGAGTGGGCGCCAGGCAGGTCGAAGCTTGGTGTTGCACCGTGGAGTCCAAGCGGGGCCAAGCGGCGGCCCCAAGCTGTTGCGCGGGCGAAGCTAGTAGCGTGGAACAGCCGCATCCACCTCGGTGGACCAAGCGTCGATACCACCCACCAAGTTGGAAACATTGCGGAAGCCTTCCGCCAAGAATTGCTGCGCCGCGCGCGCGCTACGCGCACCCGAGTGACACATGAAGACCAGTGGAGTTTCCTTGTCCACTGTCGCCAACTCAGCAAACACCTGCTCGTCGAGGCGGCGAGCGCCTTGAATGCTGGCTATCGCCACTTCGTCGGGCGTGCGCACGTCGATCAAGAGAAGCTTTTCCGCCTTATCCAAACGAGCTTTCAGCTCTTTCGGCTCCAACGCCTTCACGCGCGGCGGTTCGTTCGGGTTTTCAAGCTTGAAGGCTTGGCCGTCTTGGGTCTCGACGCAATCGATGTGGGTGCCGTTGGCTTTGGTCGCGCTCATGCGGTCGACGAGCAGCGTGAGGTTTCCTGCCGTGATTTCCGTATCACCCGCCTGCTTGGGTCCCAGGCTGAGGCCGAATTCCCAATTGGCTCCTACCTCCAAGCGCACGAAATCGCCCTCCTCTTCGATGGCGGCGAGGAGAGCCTGTTGTGCTCTATCGCTGATGGTGACGCTGGGTGGCGGAGGCGCTTCGGCGCCAAGCTTTTCGGCAAGCTCGCCATTTGCGAAGAGCTCCGTCACAATATCGCAGCCGCCAATGAATTCGCTCTTGATGTAGAGCTGGGGGATGGTGGGCCACTGCGAAAATTCTTTGATGCCCTCGCGCACGCCCGGATCGGCGAGAACATTCACCGTTTCGTAAGGCGCGCCCAAGGAATCGAGCATCTGAATCACTCGTGCCGAGAAGCCGCATTGCGGCGCATGGCGCGTGCCCTTCATGAAAAGGACGACGGGATGATGGTGGATGGTGCTTTCTAAAAGCGTGCGCGTCTCGGGATTCATCGATCAATTGCTCCAGTGGGCGGGAAGTAGCACATAGGGAGAAAGCTAACCCAACGGAAGCTTAGGTGAGGCTAATTCGAGCGGGATGTTCGCCACTTACGGGGTCTGTTGCCCCCGCAACTAAGCTCAAATGCCTGGACTCGCCACAATATCCGTATATCCTGATGTACGGATGGCAACACTCGACCACCTTGCCCAGTTGCTGCACCTTCTGGCGGATCCAACTCGGGTCCGGCTGCTGGCTTTGCTTGGCAGCGGCGAGCTCACCGTGGCGGAGCTTACGGCAGTCACGTCGCTTCCGCAATCACGGGTTTCGACGCACCTCGGAAAGCTTAAAGAAGCAGGCCTGCTCCGCGACAGAAAGGTCGGCGCATCCAGCTTTTATGCAGTTAACGAGGCCAGTATGCCCAAGGTTGCTGCACGCCTCTGGGAGATCGTCGGGCACGAGGTTGAGGACGAAGTCCTCGAGGCCGATCAGCGCCGAGCGATCGAGCTGAAGGCCGCGCGTGTGAATGATTCTTGGTTGGATGCGATTGCAGGCGAGATGGAGCGCCATTATTCACCTGGACGCACTTGGGAAGCGACAGCGCAAGGCCTCTTAGGTTTCATTCGCCTGGGGGATGTCCTGGACGTGGGCTCGGGGGACGGCGCGATCGCCGAGCTGATGGCTCCCCGCGCGGCGAGTGTCACCTGCTTGGATCGCCATGAACGCGTGCTGGATGCCGCCAAGATCCGCCTGAAGAGGCTTTCAAATGTGCACTTTGCCCTGGGCGATATGCACGAGCTTCCGTTCCAGCGCCCCGAATTTGACGCGCTTCTACTGTTCAACGTGCTGACCTACGCACACCAGCCGGAACGCGTCTTGGCCGAGGCTTTTCGTGTTCTTCGCCCGGGCGGAACGGTGTCGATTGTCACGCTGCATAGCCACTCTCACTCGGACGTGACGGCCGCGTATGGTCACGTTCGCCCAGGATTTTCCGCCGAGGACCTGGGCCAAATCATCGCTTCTGCTCACTTTGAAACGCAGTCCTGTGGTATCGCGCTCCGCGAACGCCGTAAGCCCTACTTCGAAGTGCTCACAGCCACCGCAAGAAAACCAATCGCCGAGTAACCTATGTCCAAAACTGAACAAATCCTGCGCAAGCTGGCCAAAGAACGCGTCCTCATGTTGGACGGCGCCATGGGCACGATGATCCAACGGCATCGGCCAAGTGAGCTCGACTACCGCGGTAAACATTTCGAGCACCATAGCCAAGATGTGCAAGGCAACAATGATCTCCTGGTGCTGACACGCCCCGACATCATTCGTAACATTCACGCAGCCTATCTGGATGCTGGCAGCGACATCATCGAGACCAATACTTTCAATGCCACCCGCGTCTCCCAGGCTGACTATAAGCTGGAGCACGTGGTCTATGATCTGAATATCGCGGCGGCGCGTCTGGCCAAGGAAGTAGCCGCTGAGTATTCGGATCGCACGCCGGATAAGCCACGCTTCGTAGCTGGCGCTATCGGCCCGATGAATCGCACGCTCAGTATTTCTCCCGACGTGAATGATCCGGGCTTCCGCTCGGTTTCCTTCGACGAGGTGCGTGATGCGTATGCCGAGCAAGTGCGCGCGCTGCTCGATGCCAAAGTGGATCTGCTGCTGGCCGAGACAGTTTTTGATACGTTGAATCTGAAGGCATGCATCGTTGCCATGGAGCAGGTGTTCGAGGAGCGTGGTGAGCGTCTGCCCGTGATGCTGAGCGTCACGATCACTGATCGCAGTGGGCGAACGCTGTCCGGTCAGACTTTAGAGGCTTTTTGGGCTTCGGTGGCGCACGCCAAGCCACTCAGCGTGGGTATCAACTGCGCGCTCGGGGCTGAGGAAATGCGCCCCTACATGGCGGAGCTGTCTCGCTTGGCTCCGATCCTCACGAGCTGCTACCCGAACGCAGGGCTACCCAATGCGTTCGGCGAATACGATCAAACGCCCGACCAAACGGCGGCATTCTTGCGCGAATTTGCCGAAAGTGGGTTTGCGAACATCATCGGTGGCTGCTGTGGCACCACAGCCGATCATATTCGGGCAGTAGCGAAAGCCGTGGAGGGCGTGGAGCCACGCACTCCGCCTGAGCCCGATCACTTGGCGCACTTGAGTGGCTTGGAGCCGCTCACCATTCGCCCAGATTCCAACTTCCTCATGATCGGTGAACGCACGAACGTGACAGGTTCACGCCGCTTTGCCAATCTGATCAAAAATGGAGATTACACCACGGCCCTCCAGGTAGCAGCCGAGCAGGTTCGGAGCGGCGCCAACATCCTCGACGTCAACATGGATGAAGCCATGCTCGATTCCGAGCAAGCCATGGGCACATTCCTCAGAATGGTCGCCACCGAGCCGGATATTGCGCGAGTGCCAGTCATGATCGATAGCTCCAAGTGGAGCGTGATCGAGGAGGGGCTCAAATGGGTGCAAGGCAAGTGCATCGTGAATTCGATCAGCCTCAAGGAAGGCGAAGCAGAATTCCTAGAACGCGCCAAAAAAGCGCAACGCTACGGTGCGGCCGTGGTGGTTATGGCATTTGATGAGCAAGGGCAAGCCGAAACGGCGGAGCGCAAGTTCGCGATTTGTCAGCGGGCGTATGAGCTGCTGACGCAGAAGCTCGATTTCAATCCGACCGATATTATTTTCGATCCGAACATCTTCGCTGTTGCGACCGGCATCGAGGGCCACAATCGCTTCGGCTTGAACTTCATCGAAGCCATCAAGCTCATCAAAGCGCATTTACCCGGTGCCAAGGTGAGCGGCGGCGTCAGCAATCTTTCGTTTTCATTTCGCGGCAACGACATCGTGCGCGAAGCCTTCCATTCGGCCTTCCTCTACGTTGCGATCAAGGCTGGCATGGACATGGGGATCGTGAACGCCTCGCAGCTGGTGGTTTACGAGGACATCCCGAAAGATCTTCTGGAGCGGGTAGAGGATGTGCTCTTCGATCGGCGCACGGATGCGACCGAGCGCATGGTTGAATTTGCCGAATCCGTGCGCGGTGTTGCTGCCAAACGTGAGGAAGATCTCGCTTGGCGGAACCGGAGCGTCGAAGAGCGTATTCAGCATGCATTAGTGCGAGGTCTGGTCGATTTTATCGATCAGGATGTGGAAGAAGCGCGCCTGAAATTCGGCAGGCCACTTTCTGTGATCGAAGGGCCGATGATGGCCGGCATGAGCACCGTGGGTGATCTCTTCGGAGCCGGAAAGATGTTCTTGCCCCAGGTGGTGAAGAGCGCTCGTGTGATGAAACGCGGCGTGGCGATCCTGGAGCCCTACATGGAGGCCGAGAAGCTGAATGGGTCGGCTCAGGGCTGCGTGCTCATGGCAACCGTTAAGGGCGATGTGCACGATATTGGCAAGAATATCGTGGGCGTCGTGCTCGCGTGCAACAATTATCGCGTGATTGACCTCGGCGTGATGGTCCCGGTGGATAAGATCTTGAATGCCGCCGTGGAGCACAAGGTCGACGTAATTGGCCTTTCGGGTCTTATCACGCCAAGCTTAGACGAAATGGTCACCGTGGCGCGCGAGATGAAACGGCGAGGCCTCAAGATCCCGCTGCTCATCGGTGGCGCCACCACGAGCCCGCAGCACACCGCCGTTAAGATCGCCGATGAGTACCCAGAGCCAGTGGTGCACGTGCTCGACGCATCGCGTGCGGTGGGTGTTGTCTCGAATCTGTTGGACGCTGGTCGTAAGCAGACGTTAGACATTACGAATCGCGAGAATCAGGCTAAATTGCGCGTGATTTATGGCAACCGCGGCTCCCGGCAGTTGCTAGCCTATGAAGATGCCAAGAAGCGCGCACCCAAGCTCGAATGGAATGAACAGAGCGTGCACACACCAGCGTTTCTGGGTGTGAAGAAGCTGGAGGATTTCTCGCTCAGGGAGATCGCGCGCTACATCGATTGGACGTTCCTCTTCATCGCTTGGGAGCTGAAGGGCCGTTATCCTACGATTTTCGAGCATCCCCAGTATGGCGCTCCCGCCAAGGAGCTATTCGAAAACGCCAGTCAGCTCTTGGAGCGCATCATGAGCGAGAAGCTGATCGTGGCCCGCGCAGTCTACGGATTTTGGCCGGCGGCAAGCGAAAATGACGACATCATTCTGTATACGGACGAAACACGCAGCCAAGAGCTCTCGCGCTTCAACATGCTGCGACAGCAGAGCCTGGAAGCTGATGTGAGTCGCTCGCTCGCCGATTTTGTGGCACCCAAATCCTCGGGCCTTCTAGATTACGTCGGCGGTTTTGCTGTGACCGCCGGTATTGGCGCCGAAGAGCTGTCGAAGGTGTTTGAGAAGGAGCTGGATGATTACAACGCCATCATGGTGAAGGCGCTCGCCGATCGGCTAGCGGAAGCCTTTGCGGAGCTGATGCATCAACGCGTGCGGCGTGAGTGGGGCTATGCGAAGGACGAAGATCTTTCGAATTCCGACCTTATCGCGGAAAAATATCGCGGCATTCGTCCGGCGTTTGGCTATCCTGCGTGCCCGGATCACACCGAGAAGTTCAAGCTGTTTGACTTGCTGGGAGCACCCTCGGTGGGCATCGAATTAACGGAGAACTTAGCGATGACGCCCGCGGCCAGCGTGAGCGGCATCTACCTCGGCCATGCCAAATCCCAGTATTTTAACGTAGGAAAGCTCGGGAAAGACCAGTTGGTCTCGTACGCAGCTCGAAAAGGCATGACGATAGCTGAAGTGGAGAAGTGGCTCGGACCGAATCTGGGCTACGAGCCAGAACGAAGCTGAGTGGTCTCATGAAGTGGATACGGGTCGCGGCCGCGAGCCTCAACCAAACCCCGCTGGATTGGCAGCGTAACCGGGACAACATTCTCGGTGCCATCGCCGAGGCGCGTGCCGGAGGCGCCAGTATCCTGTGTTTGCCGGAGCTTTGCATCACGGGCTATGGTTGCGAGGATGCTTTCCTTTCCCCGGGTGTGTTGCGTACTGCCGAAGAGGTATTGTTAGAGATCTTGCCGCACACGTTGGGACTGTGCGTCTCCGTGGGCCTGCCAATTTTCCACAACAAAGCCATCTACAATGCCTGCTGCCTGCTCGCTGATGGCAAGGTAGTCGGTCTAACGGCAAAGCGTGCTTTGGCGGGTGACGGCATTCACTATGAGCCGCGTTGGTTTAAGCCATGGCCACGCGGGGTTCGTGCGACGCACGTGTTAGGTGGGCAAGAGGTGCCGCTCGGTGATCTGCTGTTCGAGGCAGAGGGTGTGCGCGTGGGATTTGAAATCTGTGAGGATGCGTGGATAGCGGAACGGCCAGGTGCTGAATTGGCGCTGGAAGCCGTGGATATTATCCTGAATCCGAGCGCCAGCCATTTCTCTTTTGGTAAACATGAAGTGCGCCGCCGCCTGGTCTTGGAGGGGTCTCGCACCTTCGGCGTGGCGTACGTTTACGCGAATTTACTCGGCAATGAAGCGGGTAGGGCGGTTTACGATGGGGACACGTTGATCGCGTCGTCAGGGAGCTTGCTGGCGCGTGGTGCTCGCTTTCGCTTTGCGGACCGGCACCTGATCTACGCGAACGTGGATGTCGAGCTGAATCGAAGTCAGCATGCGCGGCTTTCGAGCTATGTCCCGCATGCGAACGCAAACCCGGTGCGCTTTGAATTCAAGTTTCCTGAGCGAGTGCCTACGGAGGCGGTAGCTGATGGTGACGCTTGGGAGCAGGGGGAGCACGTCAAGGAAGAAGAATTCACACGCGCCGTGGCGCTGGCTCTTTTTGATTATCTGCGCAAAAGCCATGCATCGGGTGTGGTGGTCTCCTTGAGCGGGGGGGCAGATTCAACCGCCGTTACCCTGTTGGCGCGGTTCATGTTGGATTTCGCGGTGGCGGAGCTTGGGCTTGCCGGTGTGCACGAGAAACTCGCCCACATTGCAGGGATCCAAGGGCTCGACTCAACAGAAGCGCTCGCGCGACAGCTCATCAGCACGGTGTATCAATCCACGGAAAATAGCGGGGAAATCACACGTAACGCGGCGCAAACGGTGGCCCAGGCCTGCGGAGCGAACCACCTCGAACTGGATGTACAGAGCTTAGTGGCGGGGTACATCGGCCTGGCAGAAGCCGGTCTGCATCGAAAGCTCACCTGGGAAACTGACGATGTGGCACTACAGAACATCCAAGCGCGCGTGCGAGCACCGAGCGTATGGTTGCTGGCCAACATCAAGCAAGCGCTGCTCTTAGCAACCAGCAATCGCTCTGAGGCCGCCGTGGGCTACGCGACGATGGATGGCGATACCGCTGGCGGCTTGAGTCCGATCGCCGGCATCGACAAAGCGTTTTTGCGTCAATGGTTGCTCTGGGTACAGGAGTGCGGTCCAGCATCCTTACGAGCCTTTCCCGCGCTTGCGTGTGTCACAGCACAAGCGCCGACAGCCGAGCTACGCCCCGAAGCTCAGCATCAAACCGACGAAACGGATCTGATGCCCTACCCCGTGTTGGACGCGATCGAACGCGCTGCCATCCGCGATAAGCGGACGCCGCTTGAGTGCTACCAGCTGCTCAGTGTCACGTTCCCCGAGTACGGATCAGAGCTGAGAGGCTGGGTGCGGAGGTTCTTCGTCTTGTGGAGCCGCAATCAATGGAAGCGGGAGCGCTATGCGCCGTCATTCCACCTGGACGACGAAAATCTTGACCCGAAGACATGGTGCCGCTTTCCGATATTATCCGGGGGATTTGAGCGAGAATTGGCGGAGTTGGGGTAGCCCTCATTCCGCCCAAGTGAGCACCTCCAACCCTTCGCGTACGGCCGCCTCCGCTAGTCGCCGATCCAACGCGACCATGCAGAGCGACGACGGCTCAGGATCGGCAACAAGAAGCGCCGCCGCCAGCTGGGCAGCATCGGCTGCGCGAAGCGCGTGACGAGCTAGTAAATGCTGCGCTCGATTCCTCACGGCCAACAGATCCGTCACTTCGTTCGCGCCGGCCGAAAGACGATCGATCTTGCGGAGCGCTTGGATGCGTTGAGAGGGAGCCAGTAGTCCCTCGCGTGCTCGCCGCTCAATCGCAGACACGAGCTCCAAGCGGGTGAGCCCCCAAACGACAACGTCAGCATCTTGCCTGAGCCAGCTCAAACAAAGCTCAGTTGCTGCTTCCTCAACCACGAGCGGTACGAGCGCAGAAGCGTCCCAAAACCTCACACGCGATCGCCCCGATCTTCAGCGAGCGCCCGTTGGAGATCTGCGTGTTCTGACTTAACCGGGGGCTCTTCCAACACCCAAGACAAGCTCGCGGTGTTACGGCGCAACAGGCCCGACTCAGCCAGGTGCATCAGCCGCTCCTTGTCGCGACTGCGCCCCGCACCTGAGAGCCCGACAATGCGAGCGATCGGCACACCCCGATCCAGCACTTCTACCTCGCTCCCACGCCTAACCATGCCCAGGTAGCGCGACAGGTTCGCTTTGAGCTCCGAGATCGAAGCGGATTTCATATGACCTATATGGTCTCATATCCGTGACCTGTCAAGTCACGAGTTAAAACGCCCCAGGTGGCGCATCAGAGCGGGGGCGAAGCAGCTCGGGTCAAGCGGGAGGTTTTGTCGGGTTAAATATTGAGTCGGCGTGAGTGCACACCGGCACGGCACCGAGCTCTCTAACAGTGAGCCAAACTTGTGCCGAGCTCAAAGCGGGTACCTACAACGAAAGCCGACGCTCTTGCTGCCCTTCGTGGGATCGAACTTGACAGACTGCGTGATCGTCAATGGTGCAACGCCATCATCCCATGAACCGCCACGAGTTTGGCCGATGATGCCCACCGCATCCAGAACCCACTCGGCAAGATTCCCTGAGAGGTCTGCGTGTCCATAAGGCCCGTTGCCCGTCGGAACGGACCCCACTGGGGCAACCTCGAGCCCACTACACCCCTGCACGCCATCCAGCCAACATCCGTAGAGGGCGTACCTCGTGTCGTTGTCCGGTACCGTGGCGCCCCAAGGGTAGTTTAGGCCGGGCGCACGAGTCGCGGCAAACTGCCAGTCGGCCTCAAGCGGCAACGCGCCGCCATCCCAATGGCAGAATGCCTGCGCGTTGTACCAGCTCAGGCAGTTCATCGGCTTGCTGGACTCTTTTGCGGAAAGCGACCAAGTCCCTTCGCCACTTTGACACTGGGAGCTGCTGAGAAGAGTGGCAGCGTCCGCGGCTACCATCGCCGTCCAGCTGGAGTTCCAACCAGGGTCCGTACTCAAGCCGCCCCCTTGCCGCCATGCATCGAATGCGGCAACGTAGTTCGAGAAGCGACCGACCGTCACCTCAAATCGATCGAGGAAATATGGAGTCTGCGCGGGGACCTGCGTCGCATAGGCGGGAACCAAAGGGCTTTCACAGCAGCTCTCGTTTTGAAGTGGACCACACGTTGCTGCCAGGCCCGCACAGCTAGGGCCCGTTCCTCTGCAGCCCGTGCCCGATACCGGAGTAGTCAACGCACCAAGAGGTGTACAGGTGGAGCTGTTACCTTGTACGCAGCTCGTGGTTCCAGGCTGGCAGGTGCCAACGCAGCCTCCGTCAACGCAAGCCTTGGAGATGCACCGCTCCACCTCCTCGCCAACCCGCGTTCCAGTGCACTGAACCACCGTGTTCGCGGTGCAGATTTTGGCGTTTATGTCGGCTCCGATACACGCTGGCACGCGCAGAGTCACCGGCTGCGTACCCGTGCCACCTGTACCACCCACTGCCCGACCGGTGCCGCCAGTCGCAATACCTGCGCCGCCACTAGCAGTCACTCCGACCATTCCCCCGATCAACGAGGGAATTGCACCGCCCGCTCCTGAATCCCCGCCAGCACCGACTCCCCCGCCACCGCCACCCACAGAACCGCCCACGCCCAATGCGCCCCCAGCCCCCGACATGCCCAAAGCGCCTCCTACATGCGCGCTTCCTCCCCCGGCAGCTGCCCCAGAAGTGCCACCGGTTATCGCATGGGCACACGTATACGTCTCAGTGCAGTCGTTGAACTGCCTACCGCAAGCACCAGTCCACGACGCGCCTAGAACGGAAAGACCACCCAGAAGCAGCGATCTGATGCCAAAGATGCCAAAAACACGCATGGCGACGGGTTTAACTCGTGCCTCAGCGCGCAGCAACCCCCGGTTTTTCTATCGGCGCAACCGCTTCTTGAGTCGTCGGAAAACAAACCGTTTGAAACGTGCGCACCCCGTCATCGCTGATGGGTAACTCTGCTGAATAGATCGCACGAGCAACTCATGCCTGCCGAAGTATCCCAGCAGGCACTTTCAATGAACCCCTAGCTTCCTAGGGGTTCATCTCAGAAGCAGGCCGAGCTCCCCTCGCTCGGATCCTCGCGGAGCACGCCCAGGCTACGGCGCCTGAAACGCCATCCGTTGTGCGCGTCGGCTGTCGTCCAGCACGTCGCTGAATGAGTAGACATTACCCATTCGCCCACGAAATGGGACCGATGATCGGGGATCGCCGATGGTGAAGCTGATCCGATTTGGTGGATGGATTACACAGGACTGTGCCGTCAGCTTTTGGGGGTACAAGATTCAAAAGTTGACGGACTGAGATTTCCTTCGCGCCCGCAGGGCTAGTACGTGATCAGTACGTACCCGTCCCCGTCGTTCGCACCGCTGGCGTTCGTCGTATGCGTTCAGCCAACCGCGTCGTGACGAACGATATTGGATTTCGTAAAACGGGGAGGCGATGTTGAGTTTAGCGAACGAAGGAGAGCAGGGTTCTGGGGGGGTGTTTTGGAGCAATTTTTGAGTCTCTTCGTTCTGGAGAGTCTGCTTCCAATAGGCGGGTGCGAGGTCGAGGACACGAGATTTAGGCCAGTCGGGGAGGAGGTAGAAGAGGTCGCGGAGGTAGTGCCAAGGCTCCATATCGTGCAGTTGGCAGCTGGCAATGAGGGAAACGAAGACGGTGTTGGCAAAGGCTCCTTCTTCGGACCCGACGAAGACCCAATTTTTCCTTCCGATAGCCTGCCTTCTCAGGTTTCTTTCGGAGATGTTGTTGGTCATGGGGAGTCGACCGTCGTCGAGGAATCGCTCGAGAGCTTTTCGTTGGTTGATAGCGTAACCAATTCCCGAGGCAATTGGCGAGTCATCGAGGACGAGATCTCTTTGTGCTTCGCCCCAGGTGAAGAAATTATGAACGACGGTGCGAGACTTCTGATCGCGGATAGTTTCTTTTCGCTTACGAGACTCAGTCGCGATGGTCCGCTCGATCTTGAACAGCGCAGAGATGTAAGCGAGAGCGAGCCTTGCTCGGTCGGGGTCGGAGGCGAGGGATTTGAAGAAGTAGCGGCGGCCGTGCGCTCAGCAGCCGACCTCGACGACCTGTCCTTTGTTGTAGAGGTGGTCGTAGACGACGTGTGCGTCGGCAACGAGATAGCCACGGTAACCCGCGAGGAGTTTACCGGTAGCGGCGGCGTCATGGCTTTGCAAGAACTCGAAAGAACATATTTGTCGGGTGCAATGAGCACCCAGAAGAGGACATTTTTGCAACGTTCTGGGGCTTGCACGAGCACGCCTGTGGCATCGGTGCACAAGTAGGGTGAGAGCCAAGTATCGCCTTTCATTGCTTGAACGAGCGGGAGTGCCAAATGAGCGAGCGACTGATGCCAAGCGCAGATAGTCGAACGAGCAATGCCGAGGCCGTCACGGGCATAGAGGGATTCTTGGCGGTGAAGCGGTTGATGATCGCACCAGCGCTTCACGATAAGGTTAGTTCAACTCACCTCAGCCTCACGAGCACGATATCCAAGTTCCAGGTGGAGGAGTAACAGTCAAAACGAAAGTCGACGGACCCCAGGCACAGGCAAGCTACCGCCAACTCCCCGACCAAGTCCCGCGCCAGGCAGCGGGCTGAAAGATGTAAACCTGGATTTCTAAAGCCGATTTGATCGAAGTGCGGAAATTGTCAACGCGAATGAGACAGCGGTTACGAGTATTCTATGACGCGAAGGCTGGGTTTTCTGGATTGGGTTTGGGTTGGGCGTCGTGTGGCGGCGTTTTCTCCGCAGCGTGAGGCCGCTTCGGGTTTGTGACGGTT
>JBBSBI010000039.1:0-30959 GCA_038251425.1 Polyangiales bacterium | reverse complement strand
TTAGAATCCGTAACGGAGCTTGGCCGAGCTTTGGGATTGTTCACAGTGCGTTAAGGCGGCGCGGCTGGCACGGAGCTTGGATTCGGCGTTCAGCAAATCTTCCAAGATCGCTTGAGGCTTCGTTGTTGCCGTTGGTTCCGAACTGGTTCGGAGTGCCACCCTGACGGCCGCAGTTTGGTTCAGGCTCTCAATGTAAGTCGTGTAGGCTTCGAGGCACACGCGCTTCAACGCACAAGCGGGTTCAGCACTGCATGGCACCTGGCGGAGCGTCTTCAACAGCAGCTGTTTATTCGTATTAGGAGCGTTTCTCAGCTGATCGATCGCGAATGAAACTTGCGCCGTCTGGGCACGCTCCAAGGCGTTGCCCTCAGTTCGGCGCGCGCAACCTGAAGCCGCCAGGCACGAAGCGAGAACCAAGCCCGAACAGGTGCCAGCGAAGCTTCTAGCGGAGAAGCTACTCACTCCGCTGGGGTGGGCCCATCTGGACTCTTTCACCGACGTACGAACCAATCAGCGTGAACATGACTCCCAAGAACCCGAGCAGAATGTACATGAAGCCAGGCATGGTTTTCACGGTCTGGAACATGTGCAGCAGGAAGGAAGTGGGCATCGCCACGAGAAATACGGCGGCCACGGGCTCCACGAAGGTCTTTCCTGGGCTCACTAGGCCAATCAAAAGGCCACCCAAGAACCAGGTGGGAATTGAAATCACCATGCCCACGTAGCCTTCGAAATCCAAGAAGCGGAGCATCATGGGCAAGCCCATCAGGAGCGCGATGGTGACCACCACCATAATGGCTAAGGACACGCCAAACCATTTCACGCTGAAGCCCTCCTGCTGGTAGCGGCGCTCCAGCTCTTCTTGGCGGGACATCACCCGCTTCAGATCTTCTATTTTGGCGCCACACGAGACGCAGCGGTCATTCGCTAGGGGAGCTTGATTCTTGAAACCGCAGAAGGGGCAGATAATTTGTTTCGCCTGTGTCATGAAACCTCAAGCTAACAAGGATACCAGTCGAAGCTCTGACGTACAGGGGTCAGGGCTCGAGGTGCCTCTTCAGCAGGTTGGCTCAAGGGCCGATGGAACCTCTGAGGGGTTCGAGTGTCTGCTCGGATATCTCCTCTCCTCCTACCTCAGCAGCCGAAGCAACCCGGGATCTTGCGACGCTCCCCCGCTCAAACAGCCTTTTGCGTTGGCTGACAGCCTTTCTCTTGGGCCTGACACTGTTGGCGAGCGCGGCGATGGCGTTGGGTTTGCGTCACGACGCCGCCTTCGCGCTGACCGCGGGAGCACCACGTGACCTGGGGGAGCTCGGAAAGGTTCGGCCTTCGGCCGAAATGGCGAACCAGTGGGTTCGGGCTGAGGCGGTGCTTGCCGATGTCTCGCTCGATTACCGTCGCCCCTTTGAGGCTTCCACCTTTCGACTGATCCCCGTCCCGGGGGACGCGCAGATTTTTGTCCAAATCCAAGTAGGAGTCCTACCGGAGGCGGGAGAATTCATCATGCCGTCGTCGTTCGTCGGACGGCTGCTCCCTCTCACGCAGCTTGGCGTTAACCACTTGGGCTTAAAGTCTGCGCTAGAAGCGCGCTTTGGCAGTGGCGCAAGCAGCG
Organism: Polyangiales bacterium; assembly: GCA_038251425.1. Taxonomy (GTDB): domain Bacteria; phylum Myxococcota_A; class Polyangia; order Polyangiales; family Polyangiaceae; genus JBBRRP01. The sequence goes on along the minus strand of JBBSBI010000039.1, from coordinate 29,347 downwards.
CGTGGGTCTTATTGGACGGAGAAGGGCCGGTCACGAACCGTTGGGTGCTCGGTTTCGCGGTGCTCTGTCTTGGCTTTTTCGTGTTCAGTGCGCTTGGACTCGTGACGTTGTTTTGGCCTAGGCTGCGCTTGTCGCATGCGGAAACCAAAACTCAAGCAGCGTGAAGTCCTGATCATCGGGGGAGGTGTGATGGGCTGTGCGTCTGCGTGGCGCCTGGCTGCGCACGGAATCAAGGTGACGGTGCTTGAAAGAAGTGTGCCCGGAGCCGAGGCCAGCTCCGCCGCCGCGGGGATTTTGGGTGCCCAGGTGGAGAGTCACCAGCCGGGCCCGATGCTCGAGCTGGCTTTGAAGAGCCGAGGCTACTTTGGCAACTGGTCGACATTGTTGAAACGCGAAACCGGGATTGATATCGGGTATCGAGAGGGTGGCGTGCTGCGGGTTGGATTCGTGCGCGGCGACCTGCAAAAAGCTCGTCAGGAGGCCGCTTGGCAGCGTCGGCGTGGCTTGCGCGTGAGCAGCCTGAATCAGCGCGAGCTTCACGCGTTGGAGCCACAGGTTTCAGAGGAGCTGCTTTCAGGCCTCCACTACGAAGGTGATGCACGCATCGATCCGGTATTGTTTTCGAAGGCGCTGCATCTGGCGGCGCGTCAAAAAGGGGCTCAGTTCATCACCTCAGCACCTGTGTTAGCCGTTCAGAGTGAGGCCGGGCGCGTGGTCGGCGTGGTGCTGGAAGGAGGAGAAATCATCCGTGCAGAAACGATCGTGGTAGCGGCGGGAAGTTGGACCACTCAGATTGGGGGCCTTGGCTTAGCGCTAGATGCGATTCGTCCAGCGCGCGGACAGATCGTCGAGCTTTCGCACCCCGAGCGTTTGCTCAATCGAATCGTGTTTGCACCCAACTGCTACCTGGTGCCGCGGGATGACGGGCGCATCATCATCGGCTCCACGGTGGAATTTGCCGGCTATCAGAAAGCTGTGACGGCGGGAGCGGTGGCGCACTTGCTCACGTCTGCGCTTGCTGTGATTCCGCAACTAAAAACAGCTACGCTCTCCAACACGTGGTCCAATTTTAGGCCATTCACACAGGATGAATTGCCTTTGCTCGGCAAGGGGAAAAATGCAGGGATGATCTTCGCTTCAGGGCACTATCGGAACGGTATATTGCTCGCACCGGTCAGCGCGGAAACAGTGCTGGCGTTGATCTTGGCGAGGAAAACACCGTTGGAGCTGGCTCCGTATGATCCCGTTCGCCGGCTCATCCCATGAGCTCTGACAGCGGACGCGGGGACGCCTTGTTCGCGGTCAGGTTGGTGGCCGCCTTCCGTGACACAGAAACGCATCAGTCCTGACAAAAATAAGCGGCGGCGGGCGCCCTATTTAACTCCAAATTCCGGGACTCTTTGCCTCCGAACGGACACGCCCCGTGCTTCGCGGCCCCGCTTGTTATAAGGCAGCCCCATGGCAGTCAGCTATCGAGATGCGGGAGTCGACATCGATCGAGGCGATGAGTTGATCGAGCGAATTAAGCCGCACGCGCAGAGGACAACAACTCGCCACGTGCTCGAAGGGATCGGAGGCTTTGCCGGCCTCTGCAACATTCCGAGCGACGTGGTCGATCCGGTCCTCGTGAGCGGCACCGATGGCGTCGGCACCAAGCTGAAGGTGGCTTTCGCGACCGGTAGGCATGACACGATCGGCCAGGATCTCGTTGCGATGTGCGTGAACGATATCATCACGACCGGCGCACAGCCGCTGTTCTTTCTCGACTATTTTGGTTGCGGAAAGCTGGACCTTGGGGTCGCGGAAGCTGTGATTGCATCGATTGCTCGGGGTTGCGAGTTGGCCGAGTGCGCACTGCTCGGCGGGGAAACGGCGGAGCTCCCAGGGATGTACGCCGATGGCGAGTACGATCTCGCTGGGTTTTCGGTGGGCGTTGTAGCGCGTGACAAGATCTTAGGACCGAAGCGCGTCGCCCTCGGCGATGCCTTGATCGGTGTGGCCGCTTCCGGGCTGCACTCGAACGGCTATTCCTTAGCGCGAACCGTTGCAGAACGCGCCGGGCTTAAGTTCGAAGACCACGTTCCAGAGCTTGGCGGAACACTCGGGGACGTGTACCTGACGCCCACACGCATTTACGTGAAATCTGTGAAGGCGTTGTTAGCCCAGCTCGGGCCAAACGTGCACGCGCTTTGCCACGTGACGGGTGGCGGTATTGTGGGCAATCTCCCGCGTATCCTGCCTAAAGGAATGGTGGCGCATGTGAAGCTGCCTCGCGCACGCCCACCGATATTTGACTGGCTGGCGCGCACGGGTCCCATTGATGCCGGGGAGATGGCGCGCACTTTCAATGGGGGCGTCGGCCTGATTTGCGTCGTCGATCCGGACTCGCGCTCGCAGGCCTTGAGAGCGTTGGAGGACTCGGGCGAACGCGCCTTTGATCTGGGCGAATTGAGAGCCGGTGACCCTCTCGGGCCGGCCTACGTCGAGTTGTCCTAGCGCGCGTCTCAAAGGAGGTAGCTTTGCGATGGACAAGTTGAAACTTGGAGTTCTAGTTTCCGGTACTGGTACGAATCTGCAAGCGATCTTAGAGGCGATCAAGGCAGGAAGACTCAACGCCGAGGTTCGCGTTGTGATTTCCAACAAGGCGGAGGCATGGGGGCTTGAGCGGGCGCGCTTGGCTGGGATACCGGCGGTTGCCATTTCCCATCGCGACTACGCGAGTCGGGAAGCCTTCGACGTGGCTCTGGTCGCTGAGCTTCGTCGCCACGAGGTGGAGTGGGTGGTCTTAGCGGGTTTCATGCGCATCGTGACGAACGTGCTGCTTGACGCATTTCCCGATCGCGTCGTGAACATTCACCCCGCACTCTTGCCAGCATTTCCAGGGGTGCAGGCACAGAAACAGGCTCTCGAATACGGCGTCAAGATCACCGGGTGCACCGTTCATTTCGTGGAGTCAGGCGTAGATTCTGGGCCAATCATAGCGCAGCGGAGCCTGGACGTGCTGCCAGGCGATGATGAAGCTTCGCTTTCCGGCCGCTTGCTCGCCGTAGAGCACGGTCTGCTCGTGGAGGTGCTGCAGCAAGTTGCGCTCGGCAAGGTGCGCCTGCACCCGGGTGAGAATGGGCGACAGCGCGTGAGCGTGGAGTTGTCGTGAGCCACATGCTTTGGGCAAAAGGGGCGATGTGAACCGCCACTTTGATGTGGTAGTGCTGGGCCGCTCGCTCGGCTCCTTAGCCACGGCAGCGCTTTTGGCGCGCCGGGATTTTCGGGTGTTGTTGTTGGGGCAAGCCCAGCGGCCTCAGACCTATGCCTTCGAGCAGCGCGTGCTCTGCCGGCGCACGTTCTCCATGTTGTTTGCCTCTTCGCCCGTGTTCAAGCGGCTGCTGCAGGAGTTAGCGCAGACCCAGCGTTTGCGTCAAAGAGTGCGCGATCTCGATCCCATGTTCTGTTTTCTTGGGATGGGGAGGCGCGTGCAGGTTCCTCCCGATATGCAGCTCTTCGGGCGCGAGGTTGAGCGCGAGTTTCCAGAAGTGCGCCAATTGGTGGAGGAGCTGTATTCGACGTTTGCCTCCGTCAATGCGGTGGCTGACACGATCTTTGAACGCGACGCTGTTTGGCCGCCGGGATCCTTCTGGGAACGTTTTGAGACCAATCGCCTGGCCGCGTCGTTGCCGCTTGTCTCGCTCGAAGGTTCCCGGGAGTTGCTTGGGAAATTTCCACCGGGGCACGCTTTCAGCAAGCTGGTGGGCCTCCCTGCGGCCTCAGCCAGCGATCTGGCCCTCACCTCCGATGAGCTACCGCCTTTCGCCTTAGCTCGCCTCCACGGGTCGTGGACGCGGGGGGTTCAAGAGCTTCCAGGTGGGGAGGAGGAATTCGTAAGATTCTTGGTGGACCGCATCAAGGCGCACGGCGGTGAGTGCCTCCTGGATGTGCGCGCTCGGGAGATTGTGGTGCAGCGCGGCCGCGCTGTCGGCGTGCGGCTCGAAGGTGAGGAAGAATCAACAGGGGCCGGAGCGATCGTTTGCGATCTCCCAGGCGAGGCTTTGGCTGAGCTGGCTGCGGGAGATGGTATTACGCAGGGCGCACAGCGGCATTGGCCAAGGTTGGCGGCGCGCGTGGGGCGGTTTGTGGTGAGCTTGGTGGTTAAGGAGAAGCTGATTCCGGAGCCCCTCGGCCATCACGCGTTTATTCTCCCCGTTGCAGAAACGGCGGGCTCGCAACGTAGGCCGCCCATCCATCTTCAGGTTCTCAGCCCCGAGGCGCTGATCCCGAACGCCGGTGTCGAAGGTGAAAAGCTTTTGGTAGCAGAGATGCGGTTAGTGCGGAACGGATCCCTCACATTGCTGGAGGCGCGCGAGGCTGTTTTGGAGACGCTTCGTGAGCACTTGCCGTTCCTCGACGAACACCTGGTGATGGTAGATTCCACCCATGATGGGCTGCCTCTCTACATGTATGAAAATGGCAAAAGACGCCTGATTGATCGCGTACACGTGCGAGGAACGTCGCCCGAACCTGAACCGATGCTCTGGCAGTGGGTGGTGGAGCCATCAGGCTATCTCGGACTGGGAGGAGAACCGGTGCGTGGCCCAATCCCCGGCACTTATCTGGTGGGCACGACCGTCTTGCCGGGACTCGGCCAAGAGGGGCAGCTGTTAGCCGCCCAGAGTGTCGCCCGAATCATCACTCACAAGGATCGTTCGCGGCAGAAACTACGACGTCAAATGTGGACCAAGATTGAAACCTGAACGTGCGAGTGATTGCTGGAAAATACCGAGGGCAACAGCTGGTTTCGCCCAAGAGCACGGCGACGCGGCCGACGGCAGATCGGGTGCGGCAAGCGCTCTTTGATATGCTGTCGCCGCTGCTCGCGGACGCCGTGGTGCTTGATCTGTACGCGGGGACCGGTGCGTTGGGAATTGAAGCGTTGTCGCGAGGTGCCGCACATGCCGTTCTGGTTGAGGAGAACGCGCTCGCGCTCCAGGCCATCCGTGCGAACGTCGAGAAGCTCGGTCTGTTGAGTGTGAGTTCGGTTCTCGCGCTGCAGGTGGAGCGTTCACAGAAGAGGCTTGCGGAAAAAGGCCCCTTCGATCTGGTGCTGTGCGATCCACCTTGGGACATGGCTGACCAGGTGGCGAAGAGTGTTCTCGGGAAAGTGCTGGGCCCCCTTCCGATGGCCGCAGGAGGTGCGGTGCTCCTCAAAGAGGGCGCGCGGGTCGTCTTGGAACATTCAGCCCGAAAGCCGATAAATCGGATTGGGGGCCTGGAGCTACAGCTGATTGCGCAGCGGAACTGGGGTGATACTGCGATCAGTATCTTTGGCTGAGGGCCTTATTGGCTTTGCGTGACGTCCGCTCTTGAGAGCGCGCCAGAGGTTCCGTAAGAACCTTGGCCACGTCCGATGGCCAGAGGCAACATGTCTGAGTTTTCACACCGATGGATGGAGTGCCCTAATGGTTAGTACGACTCCGCCCCCAGTCAAAGGGAGCGGCACGGGTCCTTTTGTGGCCGCAGCTGTGGTCATGATCGCCCTCATTTCAGGTTTGCTTTATTGGAAGCTGAATTCGGGAACCGCTGAAGTTCAGCCTGCGGTGCCTGTGCCTGTGCCGAAGGCGCTTCCGAAAGTCGCGGAGGCCCCGCCGCCTCCCCCTCCACCCGAGGAGGTGGTGGACGCCGGAAGTGAACCAGAGGCGCCCAAGAAAGCTCAACATGCGGCAGGGCCTGTGGGCTGCGCAGGCCCGTGCTCGGGTGATAGCGCGGCGGTTCAGGGAGCGCTGGCGGGCCGAGCGCGCCAAGCGCAGGGCTGTTACGAGCGGGCTCTGCGTCAGAACGCGATGTTGGAGGGCCAAATCCGTGTCTCGGTGCGGATCGCTCCGAGCGGTGCGGTTTGCAGCGCAAATATCATCGCCGATCAGCTCGGCGATCCATCCGTTGGGGGCTGCATTCTGCAACGGTTTCGGGCGTCTTCGTTCCCCGCCCCGAAGGGTGGTTGCATGGACGCGCAAGTTCCAATTAACTTCAAAGCGAAGCGATGAAAGCTGTGATTGTTCTCCGGTGCGTCGCGCGCGGCCTGTGCCTATCAGGATTGTTCGTGGCAAGCCTTGGGGCTTCCGCGTGTGCCTCTGACGGCATCACGCCGACCTGCCCTCCGGAGCCAGCGAGCTACGACATTCGGGATCAAGCCAAACGTGAGTCTCAAGAGGTGCTCGATAAGCGTGCACAAGCCGTTGCCGCGGGGTGCGCCACTCCGCTAGGTTCCGCGAAGCAGGCGCAGGCTCCAGGGGCTCAGGCGGGCGCTCCGAGCAAATAGGATGGCAGAGCGCGGTCCAGCGTTTGCTGAGAACGAGGCGCAGCGAACTGAGGGGTACTCCGGCGTTCGCTTGAAAGTCGTCTACGATGGTCGTCTGTTTTCCGGGTTCGCGCGGCAGGACAACGGCCGAACCATTGCCGGCGAGCTCGATGGGGCCATCCGTTGTCTCGACCCAGCCGCCTCGTTTGTGCGGGGTGTGAGTCGGACCGATCGAGGTGTGCACGCCTATTCGCAGTTCGTCGCATTCGAGACAAAACTCAATATCCCCTCCCGCGGTTGGGTGCTTGGTTTGGCTCCTCACCTGCCGGATCAGATCAGTGTGGTTCAAGCGGCACAGGTGCCGACTGGCTACTTACCCCATCGCGATGCGCTCAAAAAAACGTACGTGTATCGGCTCCTACAATGCAGAGTGCGTGATCCGTTTCTCGACGGACGAGTCTGGCGTGTGCCCAACAGGTTAAACCAGATCGCAATGCAGACTGCGCTCGGAACCATTTTGGGCGAGCATGATTTTCGCGCATTCCGTGCGGCAGCGGATAGCCGACGCGATACGATTCGGCAGATTTACCGGGTAAGTGTAGAGCAAGATCCAGCAGATCCGCGCGGTATTCTCGTGGTTGTGCAGGGAAATCGCTTCATGTACCGGATGGTGCGAATCATTGTGGGCACCTTGGTGGACATCGCGCGTGGGCGTTTACAGGCAGACGCCTTTGAGCGTGCACTAAGAAGTGGTCTTCGCACCGATTTGGGGATTACGGCTCCGCCAGATGGGCTCTATCTGATGGATGTTGAATTGGCCCGACTCGGTAATGACGTCTGGCCGCACGACTCATCCATTGATTGACTCACCTCCGCTCGTCGCGTAGCGTCCGGCCGCGCTCGACCAGGTCCGATAGTGATTGGGGCATTGAGCTTGCAAAGCCTCGCTGGCAACACTTGGCTTATTAGAGGAAGACTAACTTCGATGAGTCTCAGAAACAGAATTCTAGATCAGGGGAAGAAGGCCATTTTGCGTCCGTCCGTGATGCGCATCGCTTCGGATGATCGCGTGATGAAAGCGGCGCAGGGGGTGATGGATGCCCGCCTGCGGGTAAAAGCCGCGTGGAATATCCTCTTGAGCGGCCATGAGCTTCCGTCGATTGATCCGGCTCTGGACGACCACATCGGTGAATCAGATAGCTTCAGGCCGGCCAGAAGAGAGAGTGAGCCGCCGGTCACCAACGGCAAGCACACGAATGGGGCCGTCGCTCACGCGTCAGGTGTGAACGGGAGTGCGCACGACTCAGGCGCCACACCGAGCTCGCGTGAAATGGATGAATCGCTGAAAGAGCGAGCGGGGTTGGCGAACATCTCCGGCAAAGATGTTTTTGAAAAGTGCTTTAAGTTCATGGCCGCCGACAACGCGCGCAAGATGGGGATCTATCCCTTCTTCCGTCCGTTGGATCTGAACGATGGTCCGGAAGCCGTCGTCGACGGTCGTCGGGTCGCTATGTTCGGGTCGAACAACTACCTTGGCCTGACCACGCATCCCAAAGTGCGCCAAGCGGCTAAGGAAGCCATCGATCGCTTTGGCACCAGCATGACAGGTTCTCGGCTCGTAAACGGCTCCATGAAGCTCCACGAGGAATTCGAGGAGAAACTGGCGGCTTGGTTTGGAAAAGAATCAGCGTTGGTTTTCACCACCGGGTATCAGGTCAACCTAGCCACCCTGTGCGCACTGCTTTCAAATAAGCGAACCGTCGCCGTGATCGACCGCAACGTGCATGCGTCGTTGTACGACGGCGTTCGGCTTGGGCAGGCCTCCGGGGCACGGATGGTGCGCTACCATCATTCGGATCCCGAGTCGCTTGAACGCATTTTGGCGAAGCTCGAATCCGATGAAGGCGCGCTCGTCGTCACAGACGGGGTTTTTAGCGCTGAGGGCGAAATAGCGAAGCTCGATCAGATCGTGCCCATCGTTAAAAAATATAACGCGCGCATCTTTGTTGATGATGCCCACGCACTCGGCGTGATTGGCCCAGGCGGCCGCGGAACGGCCTATCATTTCGGGCTTGCCGACCAGGTGGATCTGATCGGGGGCACCTTCTCGAAGTCCTTTGCCAGTATCGGTGGCTATCTGGCAGGCGATCGCAAGGTGTTGGATTATATTCGTCATTTTGCGCCTTCCTTCATGTTTGCTGCCAGCGCAGCGCCGCCACAGGTTGCAGCGGCGATGGCCGCCTTCGATGTTCTTCAAGAGGAGCCGTGGCGCATCGACAAGTTGCGGGACAATTACACGTACATGCGCCATGAGCTGAAGCGCATTGGTTTTGACATCGGGCACACCGAAACGGCCGTCATCCCAATCTACGTGCGCCAGGATTTGCGGACCATCATGATGTGGCGGGATTTGCTCGAAGATCACAGCGTCTACACCAATCCTTTCATCACTCCCGGTGTGGCCCCCAAAAATCAGATGCTGCGGACCAGCTACATGGCAACGCATGAACGCCACCACCTGGATCGGGCCCTTGAGGCGTTTGAGAAGGTCGGGCGACGCTACGGTGTACTAAAGGGTAGCTAAGGCCCTCAGCCCCGCTCAGCCCCCCCCCCACCTATTAAGACTTTAACGGGTGGCGTGTCAGCGCAACGGCCAGCCGCCTTCCGCCGGAACGCCCGACGAGCTGCCCTTTTCGTTCCTTGGCAGGTAGTAAGCATGCTTACTACCTTGTGTTCGACTTTGAGAGAGAGGTTACGGACAGGTTTGGCAGCACGCCTCTACTGCGCACCCCAAAAAACTACTCAAGATCTATGCCGCTGGATCGGGGTCGTCAGTGGGTAGCCAGGCTGCAGGTTGACGGCGCCGCGCCTGAGCCGTACGTGCCTCTCCAATCATGAGCGTAGAAATCCGTAGGATAGGCGTCGGGGGGAAAATCAACGATTTCTTGGGCGTGGTGGATTACATCTACCGCGACGATCCAAACTTCGTGCGCCCGCTCGATTTGGATATGTCTCAGCGCTTGAGCCACAAGAATCCGTTCTTTGAACACGCCGAGGCAGCGTTCTTTACCGCGCACAGGAATGGCAAATGTGTGGGCCGTGCGACGGCGCAAATCGATCGCCTGCACCTTGAGCGCTACAATGACGGCGTCGGCTTCTTTGGGTTCTTGGACACTATCAATGATGAAGAAGTGAGCAAAGAGCTACTGGCCGCGGCCGAGGGTTGGCTCAGAGCGCGCGGCATCAAGCGCATGCGCGGGCCGATGTCCCTCAGCATCAATGAGGAAATGGGTTGCTTGATTGATGGCTTTGATACGCCGCCGATGATCTTGATGCCACATCATCTTCCTTATCAAGCTGCCCTGATTGAGAAGGCAGGCTTTGCGAAGCTCAAAGATGTGTATGCCTGGCGTTACAGCATTGGTGATGTGCCCGCACGGGCCAAGAAAGCCCACGCTGAAATAGCTGCACTTTCGGAGGTGACGTCACGCCACGTGGACAAGCAGCACATCGAACGCGACGTGGGCATTGTGATGGATATCTTCAATGATGCTTGGAGTGATAATTGGGGATTCATCCCCTACACCAAGAGCGAGCTCAAGAAGATGGCGGAGGATTTCAAGCTCCTCTTACTGCCCGAGCTCACTCAGATCTGCTACGTGGACGGCGAGGCTGCTGCCGTGGCCCTGGCGACGCCCAATCTCAACGAGATCATCGCGGATTTTCGCGGGAAATTATTCCCCTTCGGTTTACCCAAGTTGCTCTGGCGTTTGAAGGTTGAGCGCCCTAAGACAGCGCGCCTCGCGATTCTTGGTATTCGGAAGAAATTTCGAAATGTCAGAAAGTACGCGGGCCTTAGCACGTACATGTACGTTGAGCTGAATAACGCTGGGGCTCGCGCCGGCTTCAAGTGGGGCGAGCTGTCCTTTACTTTGGAAGATAATGCTCCGGTGAACGTTGCGATCAAGTTCATGGGCGGCAAGATCTATAAGACGTACCGAATCTACGAAAAGGAGCTGTGAAGCGTGACTGTTCTTATCACTGGGGCAACAGGTTTTTTGGGCTCGCACATCGCGGAGAGCTTGGCGAATTCGGGTGTGGCAGTGCGCGCGTTGGTGCGGCGCTCCAGCGATACCAGCTTTCTCAAGAAGCTGCCGAATCTGGAGCTTGTATTCGGCGCGGTTGAAGATCGGGACAGCGTGTGCCGAGCTGCTTTGGGTGTGGAAGCTGTGATTCATTCGGCAGGCCTCGTGAAGGCGCGTAGCTCAGCTGAATTTTTTCGTATCAATGAGGGCGGCACTGAGAATGCGATTGCAGCGGCGCTCCAGGCCGGGCCGCAATTTAAGCGGTTTGTGCTCGTTTCAAGTCTGGGTGCGCTCGGGCCGAGTGATGCCGCAGGGAACGCGGTGCCATCCACTCGCGTCCCGAGCCCTGTGACAGCCTATGGCAAGAGCAAGCTAGCGGCAGAGCAAGCAGTGCTCGGGGCTTCAGATAGGCTTTCCACGGTGATGGTGCGTCCACCCACGATTTACGGGCCCCGGGATCGCGAAGTCTTGATCTTCTTCAAGTCCGTCAAGAATGGAGTGTTGCCGCTCACGAACCCATTGAACTCGAAATTTAGCATGATCTACGGGCCAGATGCTGCAGATGCCTGTGTGCGTGCGCTGAGCGCCGATGTGGCGAGTGGAAGCGCCTTCTTCGTGGACGATGGTGGCGTTTATACGTTCGAGCAGATGATACAGACGACGGAGCAGGCCTTGGGCAAGCGGGCATGGTTGCGGCTGCCTATTCCGCAGCGGGTCGTGAAGACGCTGGCGCTAGGGAGCGAGCTCTATGGCAGGGCAACCCAGCAAGCGGTGATGTTCACTCGTGACAAATGCAATGATCTATTTTCGCAATGGGTCTGTGATGGCACCGAAACGCGTCGCGCTCTGGGCTGGGAGCCAAAAGTCCCTTTTGCCGAAGGCATGAAGTTGACGGCAGAGTGGTATCGGAGCGCAGGCTGGCTCTGAGCTCCCAATACACCGTCGAGCGTGGGCGATTTGCGCCGTGAACGAGAATGCGTGTGATGCGCGCTTTGTCCTGTCCGGGGCGGCGACTCAGTTAGGGCGACGCGAAGAAACCGGGGGATGCTCGGGATCAGGAACTTCCAATGGCGGCTCATGCGCTTTGGCGCGCAGTAGATTGATGAGCGAAAGCACGCGCGGGCGCAACAAGAGCGCGCGTTGAAAACGCCGTTTGCCTGGAAAATCTAGAATAAACAGGGCCACCAGGATGGCTAACACACCCTGACCCGGCAGAACGAGCATCAAGCAGCCCATCGTTAACAAGATCAAGCCGACGAGGTTCTTGAGTAGCCGTAGCAATATTCGCGAGGGACTCCGACGCTCGACAATCCCAAGCTCCTTCTGTTCGCGTCGCGTCAGAAAATCAGCTGGAACTTTCGCAAAAAACCAGGGAACTCCAATTGCGCTCAACATGAACGTGCAGAGCGAGAATATGGCCAAGAGCCCAAGTGTGTGGGGATCAAGCAAGAATTGGAGGGCTGGCCTGAACCCTTCAGGAACCCACGAAAGTGCCCAGTGTTGCATGGTGCTTATCCGCGCGCCTGGCGTGCAGCATGGATCGAAGCCAGCGCTGCACGCGCCTTATTTCTGGTTTCAAGGCATTCGAGCTCGGGCACGCTGTCGGCAACAATGCCAGCTCCGGCGGTGACTTCAAAGCGCCCGCCACGCATGACGACGGTTCGGATCGCAATCGCGAAATCGAGTTCGCCATTCGCAGTGACGTAACCGACCGCCCCGCCATAGGCCCCTCGTGAGCGTGGCTCGAGCTCGCGGATGAGCTGCATCGCCCTGACTTTCGGCGCGCCGCTCAGTGTGCCTGCGGGGAAGGTGGCCCTGAGTACATCCCAGGGCCCTTGATCTGCGCGTAGCTTGCCCTCCACTTCGCTCACGATGTGCATCACGTGGCTGAAACGTTCGACGACCATTTGCTGTGGCAATGAAACGCTACCAGCCTCGACCACTCGCCCCACGTCGTTACGCGCGAGATCCATGAGCATCACGTGCTCGGCACGTTCTTTTGGATCCGCTAGCATTTCCTGGGCGAGTTCTGCGTCCTCTGCCTCAGAGCGTCCGCGACGCCGCGTGCCGGCAATCGGACGCAGCGTGACTTTGCCGTTTTCGAGCCGTACGAGTGTTTCCGGACTGGCGCCTGCGATCGCGGTGCGCTCGATAGTGCCGTCACCTGGCAACTCCAAAAGATACATATAAGGCGCAGGAGAAAGCACTCTCAAGGCGCGATACACGTCGAATGGGTCGGCGTTGTCCGTGGGCACGGAAAACGTGCGCGCAATCACAATTTGGAAAGCATCCCCGGCGCGGATGTACTCCTTGGAGCGCTCAACGCTGGCACTAAATGCTTCGTCCGAGGTGTTCACTTCAATGTCGGGCGGGAGCGCCGAAGCATCGGGTGGGGCCATGGGGGGAAGCGCGGGCACCTGGGTCAAATGGGCGACGAGCCGCGCAAGCTCTTCTGGGCTGTGTGCGGCGATCGTAGCGGTGTGCGTCAAATTGTCGAAGACGACCACGTTGGCTTTCCCCACCAAACGCGCAACCGGAGTGTTGTTCTCCGGCCAAGCTGGCACCGGTGTCGCGTAGTGCACCATGTCGTACGCGAGCAATCCGACGTGGGCCTGAGCGAAGCGGCTAGCGATGTCGCTCTCTGTTGCAGTGTCGGATGCGGTGAGTCGCGCTAGCTCGGAAAACGGATCCACCCCTGCTTGGCCTCGAATGTCGAGCGCAACTTCTGGGCGATAACCTAGAATCGAATATCGACCCCAGCGTTCTCCGGGCACAACGCTCTCAAGCAGGAAGCTGCCAGCACCTGCATCGCGGCGCAGTACGGCGTAGGCGCCCACGGGTGTGATTCCGTCGACGATCAGGCTCTTGGTAAAAATCATCATGTGCGTGGGCTACGTTACAGGGACACTTGCCGACTGGCACCCGCCCTAGGACACAGAGTGGGGCCTCTGGGCAGAGCGCCCCGACAAAACCAGGTGGCAATTGTGGGATTTACCGGCCCTCCTGGGCAAGTGGAATTGGAAGGGGATCTTCGCTACCCTCCCGCCCGCCTATGGCCAAGTTGAATTCCGCCGCCGCGCTGGTGGCCTATGCCGAACCGCTGTTCCAAGAGGGGCGCGTACTGCTAGTTGGCAATTCTGCGAACGGCTTGGCTGCTCTTTTCATTGAACGAGGTGCTGCCTCAGTTCACGTGTGGGATCCTGATCCAACGCGTGCTTTGGCCTCTGCCAGGAGCAACAGCTCCGAGATCGTCGTGGAAGCGCTCACGGAACGCACTCCGCGCGCCGCTGGTTTCGATCTACTGTTCATTGAGGATCTGAAGTCTATCAGGGACCCAGGAGAGCTCTTGCGTCGGGGCAAAAGGAGCCTGGCTCGACGTGGCGTCGCGCTCATCGTGTGCGACAATGTCGATGCGGAGGCTCGCCTTTCACCTAGCGTTGCCGGAACGTCGTCAGACCTCGATTACTACTCGCTCTACGACAGCGTTGCCGATGAGTTTCCGGTGGTGCGCATGCTGGGCCAAGCACCCTTCGTCGGCTACGCGGTTGCCGATTTCGCAGTCGACGAAGCCCCAGTGCCGTCGGTGGATACATCTCTGCTCAAGGCCGGTGCTGAGCAGCCCGAAGCGTTTGTGGCGCTGGCCTCTTTCGAACCCGTGAAATTGGAAGCTTTTAGCCTGATTCAGCTGCCATTGAGCGAGCTGGATGTCGCGCGGGCGAACGGAGTGAACTCAAGCCAGGCGGCGGAGCAGCTTCAGCTTTCCGAGGAGCGTGCTCAGCGTGAAGTTGCCTTACAAACGGCGACCGAAGAGCTTGCGCGCGCAAAGGCCGACCTAGCGTCCGCGCGTGAAAACGCTTCAACCCTCCAGAAGCAGAATGAGAGAGTGGGTGCCGAGCTTGCGGAAGCCCGCTCAGTGGCGGAAAAAGCCAAGGCAGAAACCCGCTCACTTGCCGACAAAGCACAAATCGAAGCGCGTGCGGCCGCAGAGAAAGTGCAAATCGAAACGCGTACGGTCGTCGAGAAAGCGCAAATCGAAGCACGTGCGGCTGTAGAGAAAGTGCAAGTCGAAGCGCGCTCGATGGCGGAGAAGTCCAGGGCTGAAGGCGAGCAACGTGCCGTTCGGCTCTCTGAGCTTGAGGCAGTTTTGGCCACTCAGGCAGAACGCTTGGCCGTCTTCGAGCAGGTCAAGGAAGTCGACGCAGCTGGTGAGATTTCTAGATTTGAAGAGCAGTTGCGAACCCAATCAGGGGAGCTGCAGCGCCTGGAAGCAGAGCTTTCTGGGATGCGTACGGTTGGGCGAGGGTTGGCTTTGGAGCTTGAAATCTTGCACCAATCCGCCGCCAAAACCGAAATGCAGGGTGCGTCCCCGGAATCGGAAGCGGCGCACACGGAACTCAAGTTAAAGCTTGCGGAAGCCCAAAAACAGGCCGCAGTGCGCGAGGCTGACTACCAAGTCTTGCTATGGACCATCGAACGCTTAGAAGAAAAGTTGGGCCTTGGTTCGGCGGTCTCTGATGACCCCGCGCGTGAAGCCGCCAGCGCCCTGAAGCAGCGACAGTCGGCGCTCGGGCATCAGGTAAAAGTGGAATCCCGAACGAGCTGAGTTGATGAGTCAGAAACGCGATTATTACGAAGTCCTAGCAGTAGCCCAGACGGCCAGCTCTGATGAAATTCGGAAGGCCTACCGGCAGTGTGCGCTTAAGTTCCATCCGGATCGCAATCCTGGCGATGCGGAGGCCGAGGCAAAGTTCAAAGAAGCCACGGAGGCCTACTCGGTGCTCTCCGATGATCAGAAGCGTGCGCAGTATGATCGCTTTGGTCACTCGGCAGACATGGGTGGTTTCGAAGGCGGCATGGGTGATGTCCTCAGCCAATTTCAAGACATGTTCTCCGATTTTTTCGGCGGATTTGGCGGGAATGGTGGCAATCGGCGGCGGCAGCCTGAGCGCGGCCGGGATGTCGGGGTCGAAGTAGAGCTCACGCTGGCCGAGGCGATGACGGGCATCAAGAAAGAGGTCAACGTCGTCGGCGCGGCGCCGTGTGAAACCTGCGCTGGCACGGGTGCCAAGCCCGGAACGAAACCGCAGCCCTGCGTGCAGTGTGGCGGTGCGGGTCAGGTAGCGACGCAGCGCGGGTTCATCATGTTCAGCACCACCTGCCCACGCTGTCGGGGCGGCGGGGTCGTGATCACCGATAAGTGCGAAAGCTGCTCCGGCCGTGGCAGTGTCGAGCGGCGCAGCAAAGTCTTGGTGGCTTTCCCCGGGGGTATTGACGCCGGGCAGCGCCTGCGCGTTCCAGCGCAGGGCATGCCGGGTGCTCCCGGAACAGCCCCGGGTGATCTGTACGTTGACGTGAGCCTGAAGGCGCATGAATCGTTTCAGCGCGAAGGAGCGGACCTTGCTACCCGGCGCGAAGTGTCATTTGCCCAGGCAACACTCGGCACGACCATCAGCTTGGTTTTGCCGGATGAATCGCAGCTCGAGGTCGATATCAAGGCGGGAACTCAGCCCGGTACGGTGTTGCATCTGCGCGGCCAAGGCGTGCGCTTCGTGGATGGCGGCGGGCGCGGAGATTTGCACGTGGTGGTTGGCGTTCAAGTGCCCACCTCGCTCAGCCGCAAGGCCAAGAAGCTACTGGCTGAGTTTGAAGCTGAGCTCGCCGATAAATAGCCGGCTAGAGGGTTTGTACGAGGGTGCGCAGCAGCTCCAGCGTGCCGCTGAAGCTGGAGCTCTGGGTTGTGTCCTGCTGAACAAACCGATCAATCTTAGGCTTGGCGAGAATCGCTTGGTCTAGAGCAGGATCACTGCCCTTCTTGTAGGCGCCGAGCGAGATCACGTCACGCTGGGCCTCATACAGTGCCAGCTGGTTGCGCACTTTGCCAGCATCGCTCAGATGCGCTGCACTCACGACCTTCGGCATCACCCGTGAAAGCGAGTTGGAGACATCGACGGCAGGATAATGTCCGCGAGCCGCAAGCTCTCGGTCCAAAATGATATGGCCGTCGAGGATCCCGCGCACCTCATCCGAAATGGGCTCATCCATGTCGCCGCCTTCCACCAACACGGTGTAAATAGCAGAAATCGAGCCATTTTCACCCTGGCCGCTCCGTTCAAGCAGGCGCGGCAACATCGCAAAAACGCTGGGCGGAAATCCTCTCCTAGCAGGAGGCTCACCCGCTGCGAGGCCTATCTCGCGCTGCGCGCGCGCTACACGAGTGATGGAATCGACGAGCAAAAGAACACTCTTACCCTCATCTCGAAAGAACTCTGCGAGGGCGGTCGCCACCTGTGCTGCACGTAGGCGTTCGATGGCTGGCGCATCACTGGTAGCCACGACCACGATGGCTCGCTTTCGTCCTTCGTCACCCAGACAGTGCTCTAGAAACTCCCCAACCTCACGTCCGCGTTCGCCAACCAGAGCCACGACAATCACGTCCGCGCTCGTGCCGCGCGCGATCGCGCCAAGCAATAGACTCTTGCCAACGCCCGAGCCCGCGAACAGCCCCACGCGCTGCCCAACACCGAGTGTGATGAGGCCGTCGATAACGCGAACGCCCGTGTACAATGCTGTGTTGACCGGCTGCCGGCGCAAGGCATTGGGAGGCGAGCGATCGACGGGAACGGGCGTCAAGTGCGGTGGGAGAGCAGAACCATCGAGTGGTTGCCCCAGGCCATTTAAGACTTTGCCGAGCAATGCCTCGCCCGCCTGAACCATCAGCCCCTGCCCGGTTGCTTCCACTTCATCATCGATGCCGATTCCCGCAACATCGCCGATCGGTAGCGTGATCGCCGTTCCTGCATCAAAGCCGACGATTTCAGCGAGGAGCGTCCCGCTCGTACGACGAATCAACACCACGTCGCCCATCCGTGCGCCGGGCAAGGCGATCCGAACCGTCATCCCGGTCACGCCCACGACCCGCCCCTGAGCTCTCAGAGCGTGGGACTCTGCAAGTTTGGTTCGTAGGAGTTCAAGATCCACCATGCTGATAAGTTAGCGGTAACCTGCCGGGCCCAGCCCAGCAAGTCCGGAGCGGGGAGTGCCGCCACACGCCCGCACGTCAACCCGTGGACCCCGCCACCAACTCTCACCAGGGCAAGCTTGCTTTGCCGCGCTGTCTGGTGAGACTCTGTGTGCCGTGCAATCAGTATCAAGTGTCTTTGGGGCTTTAACTCTTGGCCTAGTATTTTCAGGTTGCGGGGCTTCCTTGCAAGCTGAGAGCACGGCAAACGTAGAGATTGCGACTGAACAGGGGGATCAGAGTGAAGGCGCCGCGGCGCGGCGTTTCGGTGAGGCACAAGCAGAGGTGTTAGCCAGCGATCCTCAAGCGGGAGATGCCCAAGCTGTGTCGCCTCCTGGGACGGCTCTGCTTGGCGCTCGCCACGACCTCAAGCTCGGCGAGGGCGGGAAAAGGATCAGATGCGCGTGCGTGATGGCGGCTCTCGGTCAAGCGTCTGATCCAGCGTTCATTTGGTCTTCGGAAACCGCAAAGACGGATCCCAATCTTCAGCTCACGCTGGCTCTGAGTTCTGAAGGCAGCAAGTGTGATGGCGAGCCCGCAGCGAGCCTCGGAGCTTCGTATTGGGGATTTCGTTGGGATGGATCCGATCTCATCGTGCTCCTGGAATCGGCGAGCTCTGGGAAGCCCATCACGAGCGGTGCGGTGCTGCCGCGGCCGACAGGGAACGGGCAGGTCTACTTGGCGCCCATCGATCCGCAGTTACCGTACGGTAAAGCGTTAAACGGTAGCGGCGAGCGCTGCAAGTTGGGTAATCCCGGTGCGCCGCAGACCCGGGCGGAGTAGGGCCAGCCATGAAGTATCGATATCTGGGAAAAACTGGGCTTTCGGTCTCGCGGGTGTGCTTAGTCACGATGACATTTGGGCAGGAGGGGTGGGGCTGCGAGGAAGGGACGGCACGCGAAATCGTGGCCGCTTTTTTGGGGCAAGGAGCGAACTTCATCGATACGGCCGACGTCTATTCTGATGGGCGGAGCGAGGAGATCCTGGGCAGAGCCCTCGGAGCGCGCAATCGTGATGAGCTGGTGATCGCCTCGAAGTGCTTCTTTCGGCGAGGGCCTTCCAGCAACAGTCGCGGCCTCTCGCGAAAGCACATTCTTTCCGCGTGTGAGGCGAGCCTGCGACGCCTGAAGCTCGACTACCTCGATCTTTATCAGATCCACGGCCCAGATCCGGCCGCACCGATCGAGGAGACGCTGCGCGCCCTCGATGATCTCGTGCGCCAGGGTAAGGTTCGGTATGTGGGTTGCAGTAACTTGTTTGCTTGGCAAATCGTGCAAGCGAATCTGGTGGCGCGCCATCACGGGTTAACTGAATTCTGTTCTGCGCAACACCTCTTCAATCTCATCGTGCGCGATGTGGAGCGGGAGATCTTGCCAGCTTGCCGGAGCTTCGGCCTGGGCATGATTTGCTGGAGCCCGCTCGCGGGCGGTATGCTCAGCGGCAAGTATCAGGAGGCTGAAAATCCGCTTGCTGGTTCGCGTATTGCTCAGCGCGCCAATGCCGAGGTGCCACGGTTTTGGCACGAGCGCGGCTTTAAAGTCACCGCGAGTCTCCGGAAGCTGGCTGAACGCCTAGGTGAGTCACCGCAGCTTCTCGCGCTAGCCTGGTTGCTCTCAACTCCCGGCGTCACCTCGGTGATTGCCGGCGTGCGCACCGTGGAGCAAATTCGAGAGAATTGTAAGGCTGGCACCTACGAACTCGACGTGAGTGTTCGGCAGGAGTTAAACGAGCTTGCGGCGTTTGATGTGGGCTATCCGGCCAATTGGATTGCTCTGAATGGGTCGCCTCAGTTCGAGGATGTTGAAGGCTGAAGCGCAAGACTCGCTTGTGCTAGAGTATGGCGTGAGCATGCGTCGAGTTTGGAGTTGGAGCTTATTGGCAGGCGGGAGCTTCCTGTCAGTCTCCAGCTGCTCCGGCAAGGATGAGGCCGCGCTTGGGCCGAGCGGCAAGCTGGGTGGTGCGTTGGGAAGCGGGGGAATAGCAGCTGGAATGACAGGTGGCGGTGGCGTTTTGACTACCGGTGGTCTGGGTGCGCTCGGTCTGGGCGGGCAGGCGCGTGGCTTGGGTGGCGCTCCGAACAGCGCTGGTGTCGCCGGGCAGGCAGGGTCATCACTGGCGGGTGCGGCCGGAGCTAATAGCGCAGGTGCGGCCGGAGCGTCAGGCGCCACACCGGAAGTGATAGCCGGAGATGGCACGTGTTCCTCAGAGGCGGGGTGTTTTCTGAGTTGTGCTGTCACAACACCCCAAGCCTGTCGTCACAATTGCAACCTCCAGTCCATCTGCAACGAGAGTTGCGAAAAGGGGGCTTGCGCGAGCACGTGTCAGGGGAGCGCCACGTGCTACTTGGGTTGTTCCGGAGGAGGCTGCGCGGTCGAGTGCACGGACGCGTCACATTGCACGGCGAGCTGCACGGGCGGAGGCTGTCAGATGGCTTGCAAGGACAGTGCGACGTGTACCTTCAATTGCCCGGGTGGTAATTGCGTGTTCACCTGCGCCGATCCCGGTCGCTGCACCACGACCTGTAGCGCCGACGCGGCCAAGAAGTGCACGGGTCCCTGAAGGGCGCGCTCGGTCGGATTGACCCGTTGAATTGATCGGTTGGATTGACGACTGTTTTAGTCAAGATCCTCACCTGGAACACCAGATCAAGGCCATCTCTGAGGTGAAAACGTGCCGTTTAACGCGGAAAATACGTCGGCCAAACTATAGTTGAGTTTTCCGACAGATTAGGTCAAGAATAGGTGCCGCCCATGGATTTTGACCCTTCAATCAGTGTTGCAGGCCTGTTCGTCGGTTTCGTCGTGGGCCTCACCGGAATGGGAGGTGGAGCGTTGATGACGCCACTCCTGGTGTTGATGTTCAACATCCACCCGCTGGCTGCCGTCTCGAGTGATTTGGTGGCCTCGTTGATCATGAAGCCGGTCGGTGCGGCCGTGCATATGAAGAAGGGGAAAGTGCACTTTGGTCTTGTGCGTTGGCTGCTGATCGGAGCCGTTCCCACCGCGTTTGCTGGCGCCTGGCTGGCTAACAAGCTGGCGCGCGGACACGACGTCGAGAATGCGCTCAAGATTGCGCTCGGTGTCGCGCTGCTCGTCGCGGTAGCCGCGCTTACCGTGAAGACGCTGCTGGCCTACAAGCGTCGTGAGAGTTCTGAGGGCAAAGAGCTACCACTCACCGTGCGTCCGCTGGCGACACTCATGGTTGGCCTGATAGGTGGCACGGTCGTAGGGGTTACGTCAGTGGGCTCGGGTTCGCTCATGATGGTGTTGCTGCTCTTGCTCTACCCGCGCCTGAAGGCGTCGGAGCTGGTGGGTACCGACTTGGTGCAGGCTGTTCCATTGGTTGGAGCAGCAGCGCTCGGGCACGTCCTGTTTGGAGATGTTCAGCTGGGCCTCACCGTCTCGCTCATCGTGGGCGCCTTGCCGGGTGTTTACGTGGGTGCCCGGCTGTCGGCGCGTGCGCCGGACCACTTCATTCGGCCTCCGTTGATGACGGTGCTCTTGGCCTCGGGCCTGAAGCTGTTGGGTGTTGGGACGGCAACCGTGGTGTTCGCTTCGGTAGGCGCGCTGGCGACACTGGCGCTTCTGGCCGCTGCTACCCGACGTCGCGAGTTACCCGTGCCAGCTTCGATAAGCATCGCCTCGCCTGAGCAACTACTGCCGGATCGCAGCGCCTAGGAGCGGCCGGAAGTGCTCGAAGCGACGCCCGGCTAGGCCGGGGTCAAATCTTCGTGTTACCTTTTTAGGTTCATGGCTCGACGAACCTTCGCGATCGGCGACATTCACGGTGAGACAGGGCACCTCTTTAAGCTGCTGGCCTGCCTCCCCAAGTTAACATCAGAGGACACGATCGTTTTCCTGGGCGACTACGTCGATCGGGGTCCGAATTCTGCGCAGGTCGTCGATTACATCCGGAATCTTCACGCGCAGACGCCCGCCAAGGTGGTCGCACTTCGGGGTAACCATGAAGATGCCTGGCTCCGGGTAGTAGAGAAAGGGTGGGATGAGTTCGTCTTACCGCCGGGCAATGGCTGCCTCGCAGTGTACCGATCGTTTGTGGGTGGGGCGGTTCCGGCTGAAAATGAGAAACCACGGGCGGATGAGGAGATGATGTTGCGCACCGGCCAGTTCTTTCCCGATGACGTGGTGGATTGGTTTCAAAGCCTTCCTTATTGGTACGAGGACGAATTTGCGATTTACGTTCACGCGGGGCTGCCGCGCAGTGAGACGGGCTTCTATCATCCGAGTGAGGCGCCCCAGCCGCTCTCCCTGCTCTGGATGCGCGATCAGCATTTCTTTGCTAACTATCGAGGCAAGCGCGTGGTGTTTGGCCACACGCGCACTGAGTGTCTCCCTCAGGAGTTGTCCGGGTACACACCAGAAGATCCCACGGATCTCTGGGCTGGCGAAAATGTAGTTGGCATCGATACCGGTTGTGGCAGCGGCGGCTTCTTGACTGCTTTCGAGTTGCCCAGCCTCAACGTGTACGAGTCGCGCTAGCAGGCTTTCAGCCGTGGAGCGTGGGCTCTTCCCCGCTGAGTGTTCCTCGCCGCAACTGCTTCAGCGAACTCACTGAGCAC
Organism: Polyangiales bacterium; assembly: GCA_038251425.1. Classification (GTDB taxonomy): domain Bacteria; phylum Myxococcota_A; class Polyangia; order Polyangiales; family Polyangiaceae; genus JBBRRP01. Next base: position 7,379 of record JBBSBI010000039.1, on the reverse strand, counting down.
AGCAGAATGAAGGGCCCCGCGATGACTCCTAAAGAGAGCATGCGGCTTCCCAGACTCGGCTCAATAAAAGCCGCAATCAGGCCCAGCAGGGGGCCGATGGCAAAGCCCATTCCAATCAGGCCCTCGTGTGCGCCGCCGGCATCAACAGCCGCATTCCGAACCACCAGTGCGTAGAGCAGTGCGGAATAATAGGTCAGCGCGGAGGCGAGCCCAAAGATCGTCTCACCCAAAAGCGCGATGCCCAGGTTAGGCGCAAAGAGAGACAGGCCAAATCCCAACGGCAGCGCCAGGACCACACTGGCAAGCAACACTGGCTTACCCTGCCAGGCCGTGAAGAGCCCGAGACTTGCGAAGGTGAGTACTCGCACAACGTCCAACCACGAAGCTGCCAGCGTAGCCCCTTGTACACTCAAACCAAGATTGGTGAAGACGTCCGGCATGAGTGGTGCCATCAGAAAGAGCAACGAATAGGAAGCCAGCATCGTCCAGCGGCTTGAAACCAGAAGGGCAGAAAAGCGTGCCAAGACCGCAGGGCTAGGACGTGCCGGGTGGTCCGCTTCGAGATGCTGAGGTTTCTTGGGAAAAAGGAAGAGCAATAAAAGCCCTACCACGTTGAGCGCCGCCGCCAAGACGAACAGCGCGGAAGGCTGCTTCGACGCAATCAACGGTCCACTCACGGCGAGCCCGAGCGGCACACTGAGCGCCCAGCTGACGTTGAAGTAGCCCACCAATCGAAACATCACATCGGGTGTTCTGCCCGCGCTCACAAACGTTTCCACGAGCGGCCACTTCATGCCTTGCAAGAGGGCGATGAAGGGAAAAAAAGCCACTATCGCAAACGCCGTCGGCCGATAGGCAAGCGTCAGATGGGCTCCTAACAACACGAGCAAATTGATAAAGAGGACTCTGCGTTCGCCCAATGCATCGGCCAAACGCTGGCTAACGAGAGCCCCGATGACGTACGCAACGCCAAACGAGAACGCGAGACTCAGGTTCTCTCCACGAGAGAAACCGAAACGGGAATGGGTGTAGAAGTAGAGCCCACGTTCCAGCAAAATCGTTCCCAGGCTCTCCACGAAAGTGAGCAAGAGAATGCCAACGAGTGCCCGCGACGGGCGTTCATGGGTTTGAGTCACGAGAGTTCTTTCAAGCCATACGCAGGGCAATCGCGTGTTTCATGAAAGGCGGCTCTTGTAGTCCGCATAACCAAAACGCCGGATCACGCGGAGCTCTCCAGCCTTTGGCCCCGCGAGTGTAATGGAAGGCAGTCTCACTCCATTGAAGGTGGTGGTCTTCACCATGCTGTAGTGCGCCATATCCGTGAACACCAACCGATCGCCGATCTGAAGCGGCTCAGCGAAGGAGTAATCGCCAATGATGTCTCCTGCCAGACAGGTGAGGCCGCCCAAGCGATAGCGGTGCGCGGCTTGCTCAGGCTCAAAAGCACCCAGAATTTCAGGGCGATAGGGCATTTCGATCACATCAGGCATGTGTGCATTCGCCGATGTATCCAACAGTGCAATTTTTCCACCGTTATCGATGATGTCAAGCACCTCCGCCACGAGGTAACCGGTGTTGAGTGCCACCGCTTCGCCTGGCTCCAGGTAGACTTGAACCTGGTGTTTCTGTTGGAAGTTTTGAATCAATCGTTCCAGCAGCGGAACATTGTAGTCAGCTCGCGTGATGTGATGCCCACCTCCAAAATTAATCCACTTCATTGAGCGGAGCACACTTTCGCACTTGTCCTCGAAAACAGACAACGTTCGTTCGAGAGCATCAGCGTTGCTTTGGCAAAGAGCATGAAAATGCAAACCCTGGATCCCGGTGAGGTCCGTCTTCAAGAGTGCTTCCGCCGTGGTGCCCAAGCGCGAGCGGCGTGCGCAGGGGTCGTACATTTCGACGTGTACTTCTGAGTGCTCTGGATTCACGCGGATCCCAGCTTCAACGTTGCCGGCCCGCAGCACCTGGCCCTTGAAGCGCGCCCACTGCTCGGCGGAGTTGAACACAATGTGATCGGCGAGCGTCAAGAGTTCAGCGATGTGAGCTTCGGAATAGGCGGGCGCGTAGGCGTGCACTTCGCCCTTGAATTCCTCGCGTCCAAGCCGGGCTTCATCCACCGAACTGGCAGCAATTCCCTTCAAATAGCTCATGATCAGCGGTGCGGCGCTGAAGAGCGCAAAGCCTTTCAGTGCCAGGAGGATCTTGGCGCCGGTGCGATGCTGCACGCCACCGAGGATCTTCAGGTTGCGCTCCAGGAGGGCAAGATCGCAGACAAAACTTGGGCTCTCAACTTCCCGAGGATCGAAGCTCAGCATTCTTTTACATGCCATGGTAAGCCTGAAACGGCGAGCTTCTCCAAGAACGGCGTGGGGTCGAGCTGCTCAATGTTGAACACACCGGCACCCTTCCATTGGCCCGTCAGCATCATGGTAGCGCCAACGACGGCTGGAACACCCGTGGTGTAAGAGATAGCCTGGGAACGCACCTCGCGGTAACACTCCGCGTGGTCGCAGACGTTGTAGATGAACACTTTGCGCGGTTTGCCATCCTTGACGCCTTCGATCAAACAGCCGATGCAGGTCTTCCCTGTGTAAGTTTTCGCCAGTGAAGCCGGATCCGGAAGGAGTGCTTTCAAGAATTGAATCGGCACGATCTTTTGCCCGTTAAAATCAATCGGTTCGATGCTAGTGATCCCCACGTTTTGCAGGACTTTCAAGTGGGTGAGGTAGCTCTCGCCGAAAGTCATCCAGAAGCGAATTCGCTTCAAACCACGGATATTCTGAACCAAGGATTCGAGCTCCTCGTGATAAAGTAGGAAGGCTTTGCGCTCGCCGACTTCGGGAAAATCGAACACCCGGCTTTCGGAAAGTGGGTCGGTTTCCTTCCATTCGCCGTTTTCCCAATAACGGCCGCGCTGGGTGATCTCACGGATATTGATTTCAGGATTGAAGTTCGTGGCAAAAGGCTTGCCGTGATCGCCAGCATTGCAATCTAAAATGTCCACCATGTGGATCTCATCGAACAATTCTTTCTGCGCGTAGGCACAAAAAACGTTCGTCACACCCGGGTCGAAGCCTGAGCCCAGGAGCGCCATGCGGCCGGCTTTCTTGAAACGCTCTTGGTAGGCCCACTGCCACTTGTATTCGAACTTGGCAACGTCACGGGGCTCGTAGTTGGCCGTATCCATGTAATCCACACCGGCTTCCAAGCAGGCGTCCATGATCGTGAGATCTTGATACGGTAGAGCGACGTTCAGCACGAGGTCTGGTTTGAAATCCCGGATGAGCTTCACTGTCTCGGGCACATTGTCGGCGTCCACCTGCGCGGTTTGAATGGTGCGCCCATGCAGCTCTTGGATTTGAGCCGCAATCTCCACACAGCGCGCGTGCGTTCGGCTCGCCAACAGCACTTCGCTGAAAACATCTTTGTCGAGCGCGCACTTGTGAGCCACGACGCTGCCAACACCACCTGCTCCAATAATCAGAACCTTGCTCATGTTGCTCTCGTTTGCTGAAATTCTCGCTCAAATTCAAGGTGTTTCGGCACTTTGCCTGTTAACACACCTCCCTTTTTGGGCAACCAATGAGCCCGCAGCCAGCTGAGTAGGTGTTTCGGGAGCCCTGGGCTCGCGAGCCAACGTCACAGCTCGGTGCCAAACCTTTGATTTTTGCTGGCAGAGGCGGCCTGACTTCAGACAAGATAGCAGGGTGACGCTCAGTATTTCGGCGCTGGAACTGCTTGAACGCTACGACGTGTTCCTGCTGGATGCGTACGGGGTCTTGGTCAGTACCGAACGGGCGTTGCCGGGAGCGGTTGAGTTTCTGGAGGCGATCCGCGCACACGGGAAACGCTTCTTGGTGGTCACCAATGATGCGTCGCGCTCGGCTGCAACCATCGCCAAGCGTCAGCAGGGGTTCGGGCTCCGAGTTGAAGCGTCGCAAGTGGTCACATCAGGTTCACTCTTATCCGGATATTTCCAGCGTAAGAATCTAATGGGCGCTCCCACCATCGTGCTGGGCACGGGCGAGTCCAGTGATTACGTACGGGAAGCCGGCGGCGTTGTGGTCCCGACAACTGAGGAAGCAGCTCAGGTGATCGCCGTCTGCGATGATGCGGGCTACGATCTGCGGCTCGCCATCGACGATGTGATCACCGTTCTATTTCGTCGCCTTGACCGTGGCCAAACGTGCGAACTGGTGCTTCCAAATCCCGATCTGCTTTATCTGCGAGGCGAGCAAGCCTATGGAATCACCAGCGGTTCGGTCGCGCTGATCATCGAGGCCGCCCTCAAGTTACGCTATCCTAGGCACTCGCTCAGTTTCGAACGCTTGGGCAAGCCGCACACCCCGATGTACAATGAGGCCGTGGCCCGGAGTGGTGCTTCGGACCTGACGCGTGTGGTGATGGTCGGCGATCAACTCGTGACGGACATCCTGGGAGCCCTGGATTTTGGCGTTGATTCGGTGTTGGTGGGCACCGGGATCACGCGCTTGGATGAGCTCGGTGACTCCAAGATTCAGCCCACATTCACTATGAGAGATCTCAGCTTAGCTTCCGACTAATCGCTGCCTGTGAGAACGGACATGGCCGGCGAGTGGAAGTGCGTGTGAGAGCGGACATGGCGAGCGAGTGTGCGAGAGCGGAGATGGCCAGCGAGTGTGAGAGGCGGAGATGGCCAGCGAGTGGAAGTGCGTGTGAGAAGCGGAAATGGGCACCGAGTGTGAGAGAAGCGGAAATGGGCACCGAGTGTGAGAAAAGCGGAAATGGCCAGCGGTGAGTCCCTGTGAACTGCGTATGAGGTAGTAAGCATGCTTACTACCTTGCAGCGTGCGCGGAGGGCTCCCCGCTGACGTGCTGATTCGCCGATTCGCCTACGTATTGATTTGCCTACGTGTTGATTCACCGACGGACTGACGGACTGACGTGCTGACGTGCTGACGTGCTGACGTGCTGACGTGCTGACGTGCTGACGTGCTGACGTGCTGACGTGCTGACGTGCTGACGTGCTGACGTGCTGACGTGCTGACGTGCTGACGTGCTGACGCGCCGATGTGTTGATTCATCGACGCACCGATTCTCCGACGTGTTGATTCACGGATTCGCCGATTCGATGCGTTCACTTCGACTCTTGCTTCGTCCAGCTGTCTTTCAGCGTGATCGTGCGGTTGAATACGGGGGCTGTTGGAGTGCTGTCGAGATCCGCACAAAAATAGCCGACGCGTTCGAATTGCACGGGTTCTCCTGGCTTCAGTTGAGCTAGCGCTGGCTCTAGCTTGCAGCCCGTGAGCACGATCTTGGAATTGGGATTCAGGTGCTTGAGGAAGCCGTCTTCGCCTTCGGCGGCCATGGGATTATCCGCGGAAAATAGGCGATCATAGAGGCGAACTTCGGCGTCCACAGCGTGCTTGGCCGAGACCCAATGCAGCGTGCCGCGGACCTTTCGTCCATCTTTTGGTGCGCCGCCGCGCGAATCAGGGTCCCAGGTGCAGCGCAGCTCGGTGACGTTGCCGTCGGCATCCTTGATGGCTTGATGGCACTTGATGAGGCAGGCGTAGCGCAGCCGCACTTCTGCGCCGATCGACAGGCGGAACCATTTCTTGGGGGCTTCCTCGAGGAAATCCTCACGGTCGATATACAGCTCGCGGCAGAAGGAAACTTTGCGTGTGCCCCGTTCGGCGTGGTCGGGGTGATTCACGGCCTCGAATTCTTCGCTCTCGCCCTCGGGATAGTTTTCGATCACCATCTTGACCGGATCTAAAACCGCCATCACCCGCGAGCTCCGTGCATTCAGATCTTCGCGCAGCTCATGCTCCAAAAGCGACACATCGACGACGCCATCCCGTTTCGAGATACCCACGCGTTCCATGAAGCCGCGAATGGCCTCGGGCGTGTAACCTCCGCGCCGTAAACCTGCCAAGGTGGGCATGCGTGGATCATCCCAACCATCCACCACGCCATCGCGCACCAGGCGCTGCAAGTGGCGCTTGCTAAGGATCGTGTAGGTGAGCTTCAGTCGACCAAACTCGATTTGGCGCGGCCGAGGAGCTAGCGCCAATTCCCCTACAAACCAGTCGTAAAGTGGGCGGTGATCCTCAAATTCGAGCGTGCAGAGCGAATGCGTGATCTGCTCAATGGCATCGGAAAGACCATGTTGAAAGTCGTACATTGGGTAGATGCACCACTTGTTCCCAGTGCGGTGATGCTCCACGTGGCGAATTCGGTACATGAGCGGATCGCGCAGGTTGAGGTTCGGTGATTGCATGTCGATCTTCGCGCGCAATACTTGGGCGCCGTCGGGAAATTCACCTTGGCGCATACGCTGAAAGAGGTCGAGATTTTCGTCCACGGTGCGGCTCCGAAATGGGCTGTCGCTGCCGGTGGTGTAGAAGTTGCCGCGCTGCTCCCTGATCGTTTCGAGCGGTTGGCTGTCGACATAAGCTTTCCCCGCCTTGATGAGCGCGACGGCCCATTCAAAGAGTTGCTCGAAGTAATCGGAGGCAAAGAGCGTGGGCGCAGGCCAGGAAAAGCCCAACCAACGCACATCCGCTTGAATCGAATCCACAAACTCGACGTTTTCGGCAACGGGATTCGTATCGTCAAAACGCAGATTGCAGGTTCCGCCGTACTTCAACGCGGTACCGAAGTTGAGGCAGATCGATTTGGCGTGGCCAATGTGCAAGTAGCCATTGGGCTCTGGCGGAAAACGCGTACCGATGCGCCCTCCCTGCTTCCCCTCGGCGCGATCAGCCTCGATGATTTCGTGGATAAAGTTCAGCGCTGTGGCTTCGCTCGGACGCGTGGGCTCGCTCATGGGGCCGCGAGAATGCGGCCGCCCAGGGGGCATTGGCAAGCATTGAAAGATCTTTAGTTCTTCGGCGCCAGACTGAGCACATCCAGCTGCAGAAACTGGCCGCTGAAGGCGTTCGGATAAGGCGGAACACCGGGCACGATAAACGGCGTGCAGGTGCCATCGTCGGTGCAATTCTTGTTCATGTAGGCATTGCAATTTCGATCAAAGGCGACGGCCCGTACGCTGGCTCCGCCCTCGATCGCAATGGTTCGAGTTTGATCGATGAGCGTGACGGCTGACGCCGTTCCCGTACCACCCGCTGAATCGTTGAGGAAGTAGATTTGCTTGGGCGATGAGACAGACAAGCTGTAAAGATTCAGGTGCACTTCTTCGCCCTCACTGGAGAAATCGGGAGCGTCCCCACCAATGTAGAAGTGCTCGCCATCTGGCATGCCGTTGGCGTAGTCGCGGAGCTCCACTACGCCGCGGACTCGGATCTGAACGTTGTAAATCACACCCGGAGTTCCAGGAAATGTCACTGTTTTGTCGGTACTGTAGTAGCCCTGGCGATCACTATTCGGATCCGCCG
>JBBSBI010000038.1:0-31584 GCA_038251425.1 Polyangiales bacterium | reverse complement strand
CAGGCCGCCCGTAGAACTCACCGCATCCGCGGGGAGACGCGCGATGCCAAAATCAGTGAGCTTCACGATGCCATCTTGGCGCAGCAAAATGTTGCTCGGCTTGATGTCGCGGTGCACGATCCCGAGCGCGTGGAGCGAGGCTAAGGCGCCGAGCAGTTGGGAAAAATAGTGCCACGCTTCGGACAGTGGGAGGGTGAGTTCGTGTTGGTTTGCGTGCGTGAGTGTGCGCTCCAGGATGCGTTGATCGAGCGGGCGACCTTCCACCAGCTCCATGACCAGCGCGTATTGCCCGAAGTGTTCCGCCAGGCCGTAAAACTTGACGATGTTGGGATGCGCGAGCATCGCGAGCGCGTTGGCCTCCCCGATGAAGAGCTTGCGTGCCCTGGTGCTTCCTTGGAGGAGTGGGTGCAGCGCCTTGATGGCGATGCTGTGATTCGCGCGTCCCGCGAAAGGGCCGCTCGCGCTGTAGTGAAGGAAACCTGCGTAGACGACACCCATCCCGCCCTCGCCGATGCGCTCACCTACAACCACGCGTCCGATATTCTCCAGAGCAAACTCAACGCCGCTGCCGATTCTTCCGCTCGGCGCAACATCGGGCAGTTTTTCCCCACACAGCGGGCAGAAGCTCGCTTCATCGGTGATGATGCTCCTACATTTGCCACAGACCGCCACGTCGCATGATTCTGTAGCTTTCCGCTCCACCTGCCTAGACCCCAAACCACATACGTGAGCTGTCGGTGTGCTCCAAAAGCGCGGTTACTCAGCGCAATTAAGTTGCCGCACGAGCTCAATTGAGACCACCATGAGAGACACATGAAGATGCTGTTTCGGCGTTCGTTTGGAGGTGTTGTTGGTTTGGCCCTTGGGCTCGTTCTTTTGCCCGCGCCCGCAGATGCAACTCGCGGAGGGAACCGCCGGCGGCCTGTGGCTCTGAGCGCTGCGGCTCAAGCAAAGAAACAGAACCCCGATGTGTTGATCCGTCTCGGCCACGTTCGCAACGGTGCGCGGGCGGCTTCGGGTAGGCTCGAGAAAACTGTGCGCGATGTTTCTAGAGTCAGCTTCTCCGCACTGCCGGGAGTGCGGGTGCTGGCGGACGAAGCGATAGCAGAGCAGGTTAACGATTCTGGAACGGTGCTGGTCACGGCCAAAGTGCAACAGCTGTCAGTGGAGAGCGCTGGGCCCCAGCTGGTCTACAGTGCAGTGGTCGAGTACACGTTGCACCGGATGCCGGAACAGGCGATAGCGGCGACCCTTCGCGGGCGTGCTAGTGTGCGCACCACCGCCGCTGAGATGCGGGCTCCCGGGCGAGCCTCAGCTCTTCGAGCCTCTGTGCTGAGAGCTGCTGTGGCGAGCGCGATCCGGCCCGCCACTGACGCCTTGCGTGCTGCGGCTCAGCATTGAGAGCGCCCAACCAGGTTTCAGGGCAGGAAACGCTTCTTGCTCGACGCGCGGGGCGAATCCCGGGTAGACACCCGCGTGGCCCCCATTAAGCGTGATATTGACCTTGCCTGCCAGCTCCTTCACAAGTTGGCGAACGAAACGAAGCTCGCGCTTTCAGACGCTGACCGCAGCCTGCTCAGAGATGTGTCGCGCAAGTTGGAGCAGTGCCCAGTCCTTGAGGCGCAAGTTGAGCTCGATCCCGCTTCGCCCGCGCTCCGCGCTACCCTTTGGTCCGACGGAGCGTGCCGTGGCAATCCGGGCCTGGCAGGTGTGGGAGCGATCATCAAGGGCGTCGACGGAAAAGTACTTGCAACGGTGAGTGAATTCATCGGCAAGACCACCAACAACGTGGCCGAGTACAGGGCGCTGATTCGCGGTGCGGAAGCAGCCAAACAAGCTGGCGTCACCGTGATTGAGGTGCGCGCCGATTCGCAGCTCATGATCGAACAGCTCAAGGGGAATTACGCTGTCAAGAATGAGGGGCTTAAAGTGCTGTACAAGGAAGCGAAGCAGGTGCTTCAAGGCTTTCAACGGGTGGTGCTCCAGCATGTGCCGCGTGCGGAGAATGCAGAGGCGGACGAACTGGCGAATTTGGGGATTGATTCACGGTAGCTATTTGACGGCACCGGATCAGGTGAAGGGTCGGGCTGTTACTCGCTGCCCCGCCTTGACTTTATCAGCAATCGGAATGTCCCTGTGGCGGAACTTCGGCCGCTCTCGCCCCTCCGTTCTTTGCCCCGCCCCATTGGGAAGCTGTTATTGGACACGTGCACGTTCCTTTGGCTCACGCTGAATGCCAAGGAGCTGTCTCGTGCGGCTCGGAAGGCGTTTGCCGATCCCGACAATGAAGTGTTCTTGAGTTCTGTCTCCGCTTGGGAAATCGGGATCAAGCATCGGTTGGGTAAACTGCCCTTACCCGAAGCACCCAGCGATTTCGTGCCCAAGGAGCGCAATCGACATGGCATTGATCCTCTGCCGCTGACCGAGGTTGCAGCACTAACGCTTGGGCGCCTACCGGATCTTCATCGAGACCCATTTGATCGAATGCTGGTGAGCCAGGCGATCGTAGGTGGTTTGTCGATTCTCACCCCCGATCCGTTGATCCAACAATATCCTGTGATGACTCTCTGGCAGGGTCCGAAGCGTCTCTCTACGGTCGGTCGTCGTTGGGTGTTCTGAGAATTCGTCAGCTAACGCCGATGCGTCGTATTGGTCGACTTCTGTACTGAGTCGGTATGTTTACTGATGAACAGGGTGCTGGCAACCAACAGTAGCAAGAGCAGCGTCGCAATGCGGCCAGCCGAGCTTCGAATCCAAATCAGCAGGAATGCCACCAAAAACAGGGGAATTCCTAAGAACGCGACGAGCCCGAACGAGTGCCCGAGCCCTCCGCCACTGTAGATCGCGTGCGAGTAAAGAATGTTGACGGCGATGGCGAACGCCACGTATCCGACGCAGGCCAGCATCAGCGTGCGTTGGCTGTTGGGGGCATTCTTGACGGTGGTCGCGATGCCGGAAATGATCCGCAAAGGTGTGCGGATAATCAGGCGATAGAGAGGGTTGTTGCCAACGAATCGGCGAGTTCTTTCGCCGCTGCTCATCAATGCATGCTCAACGACGACTGCCGCTTGTGCTGCCAGCGCCGCGAGGATGGTCGGAGGAACTGCCGAGATGGGTTCTCTGCCGATTTGGTATCCGCTCCTGAAGTAGTCCCTGAGTTCGCTAGCGCTGCTGCCTTCCGCGAAGCCTTTGGCGAGGCTTCTTACGGTGGCCTCAATAAGTTCTGGATCGAGCAATGCCGTGCCTGGCTTGAAACGGACTGCTTCGCCCGTCTTGACGCTCGAAGCTGCGGGATCCTTGGTGTATTGGTTCCATTCCAGCTGGTCATGAGCGGCATCGGCTAACACCCTTGGGAGCTCTTCACACAGGACATCGAGTTGAGCCACGTGCGTGAGGAGGTTCAAGAATTTGTTGCGCGTGTCGGGGGTGTTGAGCGCTGGGCCGCCATCGACCCAGTCGCTCAACACTGAAATCTCTTCGGGCCCACCTGCTCTCTTGTAAAGGTTGGGGAACAGCCGAGCGAGCTTGGGTGCGCTGGGTTTTCCTAGGGCGTTCTGCAGCTTGGCGAGGGCCATGTGGCTCGGTTCAGAGCCTGCGACGAAGCGGGTATCGTTAACCAACAGTTCTAGTAGCTGACAGATGCCGTCCAGGCGACCCCACAGGATGTCGTTGGAGCGCCAGGAACGTTTGAGGAAGGCGCTGAAATGGCCCAGCTCATCACCAGCTAATTTGTCGCGAATATTCTTCTTGCAGAATCCCCGCTGCGCATCTGCGGGGCTGAAGCGAGTGACGTGGATTTCATCGAGCTCGTGGAGGCCGGAAGCCAGCTCAAGCGGGTAGCGGAGCCGATCGTGTGCGGGAAAGACGGCGAAAGCCTGGATGGCTTCGGGAACTTCGGAGCCTAAGACCGCTGCTTCATGCTGCTGTAACAGGATCGTCAAGATGGACGCAGGAGCGTCGGATTTTGGCTCAATCGTGCCGCGCTGGCGCCGCTCCTCTAGTGTGGACTTGAGCGCTTGAAGATTTGAGAGGTCGAGCCCGGCCTGGTTCAACAAGAAATAGGCCCTCTTGACCGCCCATGCCCAATAGTCAGCACCTGACTCTAGATCTCGCGGTACGAGTCCCTCAAGGAGTTGGGAGCGAATCACCTCCAGAGTTTCGATTTGTCGATTGGTGTAGCGCCAGAGGTCGGCAACAGTCTGCCTTTCTTCGATGGATCGCGGCTCGGCGCCTGGCCTTAGATTTTCCGATTCGAGGTCGTGCAGTGCGTAGCTGAGTTGCATCAAACGGCGAAGCGGGTAGAGCACGTCGATCGCGGCAAGTGCCTCCGGAACCAGATTCGTAATACCCATCAAGGCTGCGTTCAGCGTCTGCAGCCGAGCTGATCGCTCGACCTCCGTGAGTTCGGGTGAATCTTCCTGCAACTTCTCCCAGACCGCCTGAGCCAGACCGAGGTAACAGGTGCGAATGTACGTTGGGTCAGCCTCGCGAGGGGGGAGCTCACCCTCTGGACGATCAACGGTCTCGACAACCGAGAGGCTCAGCAACTCTTCGAAGCGCTGCAGGATGCGGTTGTGCTCGTTGAGCTTCCGGAGATCCCCCGCGATGCTCTCGTATCCGGGAAGGCTCACCATCGAAGCAACGATGGTCTGAACGAACGACGGCGAGACGGTCTTGTTCTCCGCTGGTTGTTTCTTTTGGAATTCCTCCGGATCGGGCTCCAAATAGATCAGGTGTCGACAGACGGGGCGTAACGAAGTGCGGTAAAAGATGGCGTCGAGCGTGCTCGTGAAAGGCTTGTTGTCGAGAACGCCGCCGTCCACGAAGTAGTGCGTCCCGTCGCGAAGCCCGCCCCAGGTTTTCAGTTTCTGGTCGGCCAACCAAGAATCGCCGGAATACTGCTGCTCACCTCCCACACCTACGGGCGCGAACGCGCCTGGAAAACAGGACGTGATCTGAGCCAGTTTACCGAATGCTAACAACCCGGAAGAGAGCGCTGCTTTTCCCTGCGGGTCTGGCTTGCCGAGGTCGTCGCTGAGCGGAGAGAGTTGGGTCTTTCTGTCTTTCCGGTGCTTCAGGTGAAATAGGTTTTGGTGGCTCTTCACCTCCACCGAGCTTCGCGAAGAGATCGCTTGAATGGTTGTGATGCCGTAAAAATTTGTTCCGGTAATAAAAACATCCAGCTCATCCACCGGGCTCGGATTCTCAAGCTGAACTAAATCTTGACCCTCCCACATGGCTTCGAAACCCCGTGTCAGCAGTGCCTGGTAGTGTTCGCTATCCAAGACGGAATGGACCTCACCGGCCAATTCATCGGTCTTTCGCAGCAAGCTGCTCAATGCTCCGTCTTCGCGCCAGAGCTTGGCGCACGTACCAAACTCGCGGCCGTTAGCCAGCGCAAAACCAAGGAAGATGCCATTAATACCGCCCGCTGAGGCACCGCTCACTACGTCCACGACGATCTCCGCGTCGAGGAGCTCCTTCAGCAGAAAGTAGGGCCCGCGCCCTTTGGAGGCCCGGAAGATCTCGTTCGTGACGCCATTCAGGTAGATAGCCAGCGAGACGCCGCCAAACAGGACCAGGCCGAGCCGAACTTCAGCAAGTTTTCTTTCAGGATCTGGTGTCATGTGGCGATTCGCGTTTGCCCCGAGTTGGCGGCTTTTTCACGGATTCGGCACTCAACGCAAGTCGGCCGCGAGACCAAGGATGGAGGGTGCGTTTCCAGAACCTGATCCACTTGCCGCTGACTTGGACGCATGTTCACCGCCGTCGAGAGAACATTTGACCATGGACGTGGTCGTGGGGCCCTGCTAGCGCTCTCGGGGAAGCGTGGTAATCGAGCAAGAGTGAGGTGATATGATGGCCAATGAGGTAACGAGCAAGCACTTGAAGGCAGCCACCGAATTGACGCTGGTTGCGGATATTCGGCCCGGTTTGGTCGGAAGTTCCGATGTCGTTTCTTATGCGAGCCGCCTCGGGATCCTGCTCAATAGTCTGTTTGAGCTGAGGCAGCGCCAGATCGAAGCGGGAAGCACGGCCAGCGTTGGGCCGCTCGAATTACTGCATTCGCTATACTTCGTGCGCTGGTCGATTTTGGATGGCTCACGCTTGATGTTGGCAGTCAGCTTTGACAGCCCTTGGGAGACGTACATTCGCGCGATCGTGGACGATGCAGGGCCGCTGTTGGATGTGATTTTTTGTCACTGTGTGGGCTATCAGGGCTCGTCAACGGCCGACGGCTATCTGAAGTTCGGCCAATGGGTGCGCGAGCGTCAGGTGAATATCCCATTTTTCTACGCCGCGGATGGCAGCTTAACGGTCACGGATCTTGAGTACCTGAAGAAGTTCCAAGCTGCGGTCATGGCAGGAAGTTCTCCGGAAGAATTAGTGCGCTTGAATGCGCTTCCAGCACCTCCGACGCCGCCTGCCGTTTCTCGTGAAAGCGTTCCGGCCATTCACGGGGCCACGCGAGTGTTTCGGCAGTTGGAGGCATTTTTTCCGTCGTCCGCCGATCCGAAGAATCGGGAGCGGGAGTTCTTCCGTGCAGCCACTTGGGAGATCATGCGCGGCCTCTCGAGCCCGGCGTTGCTCGCAGAGCCGAGCGTGGTCAAGAGCCCGCTTCATATCCCCGATTACATCACGCAATTGGAAGCGGAGTCGAAAGCGCGAGTTGCAAGAGTTCGCACCCAGCCCATCCAGCCCACGTTGAGCCTGGGGCTACGCGAAGAAATTCAGGGCAACATCCTCACGTGTTATCCGCGGATGACGCACGGGTGCCTGCTCTTGCTGGGGTTTGATTCAGGCACGGCGGCGCGGGCGTTTCTGAAGGAGCTGTCCGGGTGCGTTACCCTCGACGCAGCCGCAGGAACGGCTCAATTTGCGGTGAATGTGGCGCTGACTGTTCAAGGTCTGCGAACCTTGGGCGTCACAGAAGAGGAGCTCTCGCTGCTTCCCAAGGAGTTTCGCGAGGGCATGGATGTGCGAGCGCCCATGCTGGGCGACGTCGGGAATTTCCATCCCTCCCGCTGGGATTTGCCGCCGATGAACTGGCAGCTCGGCGCTACGGCGGCAGAGGATAGTTTCGAGAACCGAGAAGTGGTGCCCCTCAGCACCGTGGATATGGTCCTGCAGTTTCAGGTGCAGTCACCGCAAAGCGCCGATGATCATCTGTGGAGTCAGAAAAACCCGTGTTACGGATCCGTACGCCGCTTTGTTGCGGATAAGCCGGGAGTTCGTGTGCTGCATGTTCAGGCTTTGCGGCGTGAATTCTGGCCGGATGGCGAGGGTAAGCCAACAGGGCTCGTGCGGGAGCATTTCGGATTTAAGGATGGGCTGAGCCAACCGGTGCCACGTCTGGATGGCGAGGCACGCGACCATCAGGTGGATGAGGTGAGCCTGGGCGATGTGCTTCTAGGGCATCCGAGTACGCGCGGAGAGTCCTATCCGCCCGAGAATCCCGCGGATTTCTGCAGGAATGCGTCCTTTCTGGTGGTGCGGAATTTGGAGCAGCATGTGGCAGCCTTCAGCGAATTTCTGCGCACTCACGCTCAGGAGAAGGCACTGCCGGAGGACACGTTGGCGGCCAAGTTGATGGGTCGCACTCGGGGCGGCGAAGCATTGGTCCCTCTTGCTGGGTCTGGGTCGAATGAGTTTGATTATTCAGGAGATCCACTGGGCGATGCCTGTCCGTTGCGTAGCCATGTTCGGCGCGCCAATCCACGAACCCCGCCGCGTGAATCTGTTCACGGGTTCAAGGTAACGTCTCCACGCATTCTACGGCGCGGTTTTTCGTATGGCCCGTCCGTCGCTACTGGCTTGAAGGATCCCCGTGGGCTGATGTTCATGGCGTATAATGCAAGTATTGCTGAGCAATATGAAGTGGTGCAGCGTTGGGTGAATGGCGGGAATAGCACCGGCCTCCTGAGCTCCCAGAACGATCCGATCGTGGGCGCTTGCCAAGGCCCGCAAACCATCTCGTTCATTCATGAGGGGAAAGCCGTTCAGCTCACTAAGCCAGCGGCTTTTGTCACTGTTAAGTGGGGCTTGTACTTGTTGGCGCCGTCACTCTCGGGGATTCGAGCCTTGGCGGGGCGTGGCAGATCGATCGCCCCGAGTGTATCGGCGGCGGCGAAAGCAGGTGAGGCGATCATTCTGCGCCTCGGACAACTCGAACGCATGGAAGTCGCCCAGAATGGCCGCGCTTCTACGAGTGTGCAGTGTGCCGCTGACCAGGTGACGGCAGGCTGTGAATGGAAGAAGCTTCTGGAGGATCGCTTGGCTGCCGAAAAGGCTGGCAGTGTGTGGGCCGCGATTCGCGAGTTGCATCAAGGGGCGCTCAGAACTCCGTACGGCGTTCTAGTTGGGGATGCGCAAGGAGTCGCCAACGTTCTCGGCAATGAGGCTGTGTTCTCTGTCAGAAGATACTGGGAGCGAATGACTCAGTCGGTGGGTGGCCTCTACCTAGGAATGGATCGCGCAGCTTGCCCGATGGCCAAGCCCTCCCCGGAAGACAAGGCCTACGAAGCGGCCGTTGTCCCCACGGAAGGTGAGAAGGTTGGCAGCTACGATCAGGATTCGCCCATTCCGAATCAAGCTATTCGCGGGATCGGCGTGGCGCAGGCATTTCAAGCAGCCGAGTCGATTGCCAGACTGGCGATCGAGAGTCAGCTCGAGCAGGGAGTGTTGGATCTTCGCGTGCTGAGTGCTGGTGTCGTGTCGAGGCTCTCACAAGCTTGGTTCGGATATCCGAACGCGCCGGCTCCGGGAGCCACTGCTGGCGTCGGTGTGCTTGAGTTTGCAGATTTCCTGGCGACTGGGCGCAATGTCTTCTTTGCCCACCCCGATCCGTTGAGCATTCAGAAGCCCGTGGCCGAATCCAAACGTCGATTTGAGGAAGCGCTGCTCCAGACCCCTTCAGACACAGATTTCTCGAAACAGCTGGCGCGCGCCGGAAAGACACCGAGACAGATCCAACAGGCCGCCCTCGGGGCAACTCAAGGCTTCGTGGTGCCGACTATGGCTAGCACGCTTTCCGTACTCATGCAGTGGTTGGAGAGTGGCAAGCTGTGGCGTCTGGGGCAGTGGGTGAGTGGCGCTGAGGGCAGGGAGTTGTTGGGTCATCCCGAAGGCACGAGCGCTGAGAAGCTGGAAGCGTCGCTGCTATTTAAGGAAATGATTCGTGCCCTCCGCGCGCAGCCTTCGCCGAACCTTCTGCACCGCACTTCAACCACTTCCGTGAAGCTGGGGAATGTCGATCTCGTTCCGGGTGATACCGTGGTGGTGAGTTTGAGGTCGGCGCTGCAGGCGGGTGCCCCTTGGGAGCTGTTGTTTGGCGAGTGCGAAGCGGGCTCGGGAGTTGAGCAAAAGACCGCCATTCACGCCTGTTCGGGCAAGAATATGGCCCTTGGTGTGATGCTCGGAATTTTAGTCTCCGTGCTCCGGAAGGTTGGCTCTCTTGAGCGAGCGACGCCGACGGCCCTCAAGCTGCGGGCTCAGCACTAATCAGGCTGCGTCGCGTGCCAGCGCATTCCGAGCGTACGCAACTGGGCGCGTGCTAATTCAAGCTGAGCGGCCGCGCTCGCGGGATCTTTCTGACTCAGATTGAGTCGACTCTCAAGGAGTTCTGTCAACGCGAGATCGCGGTGGGAGGAGCGCGAGATCGCCAGTGTCTTTGCGTTGCTGAGCTCCAAAGAGGCTTTCTCCGGGTCCCCTCTGTGGGCGGCGCATTCAGCTAGCACCCGATGGGCGAGGCATTGGCCTAGGCGGTCGCCATGTGCGGCACGTTCGATCGCGAAGTTGGCGTTCTCAGAGGCCAACTTTAGATCGCCCTCAACCAACGCCAGCTCGGCAAGTGAGGCCGCGCAGAAGGAAAGATATAGCCGAATTTTACGGTGATCGAGCCATTCTTTGGCTTCGGCGAGTTCCGCCAATCCTGAGCCATCGTTAGATAATCGGCAGCGCGCATAGCCCCGCACGGTTTGCGCGATCGCCATGACGTAAGGCTCACCCACCACCTCGGCGATGGCTCGGGCTCGCTCGGCTGTCTCAAGACTCGCTTCCCATTGGCCATGCCAAAGCTGGACCATCCCCAAAAGACCTAGCAGAGAACCTTCGATGGCATGAGCGCGGCCGCGCACCGGAGACAGGCTCTCCTCAAGGATTTGGTAGGCTTGTTCGAACTGCCCAATATCTCCGAAAATGAGCCCCTTCGTGCCGAGCGCGTAAGCAAACCCCACAGGAACCGCTCCACTTCCCGAAGGGGAGAGATTGCGTTTGGCGCCGACGGCGTCGTCCAAGCAGCGAATGCTCTCGGTGTAATTGCCCGCAGCAGCATGACTCTGCCCGAGGTTGGCCAAGAGCTGCCCCGAGAGGCGTTCATTGTTTAGCGCTCGCGCGAGCTCGAGTGCAGCCTGGAAAGATCGAATCGACGTTTCCTGTTCGCCGAGTGCGTAGTGGATCCAGCCGATCCAATAGTGAGCATACGCTGTGGCACCCCGATCACCTTCTAAGATCGCATACGTGCTGGCCCGTTCAAGAAGAACCAGCTGCTCCTCGGCGGGGCTGTAGACACAGGCCGCAGCCCATTTCCTGACTAACGCGAGCCAGCGTTTGCGGAGCGTTGGGGTTTGCTTCAAACGATCGAGCTCAAGCAGTGCCGCGCGATACTGTTGTCGGACGCGATCGAGGGCTGAAGCAAGAGCCGCTTTGTCGCCCGCCTTTTCGGCATATTCCGCGGCGAGCTCATGTTCTGTCGCCCCAGCGTAGTGGTACGCGAGGGTCTCCAAGTGCTCGGCGAGGCCCGTGGCGGCATGCCGGGCATAAATGGCTTCAGCGACAGCTCGATGGATACGATGGCGCTCACTCAGCCGCACGGAATCGTAGGCAATATCGCGCGTGAGCCCGTGCTTGTAGCGGAAGCGCCCAGGTGTTTCAGTGGCGTAGATGAGATCGTACCCAGCCAGATCGTGAAGCAGACTCAGCACGTCCGAAAAGGCACCCACTTCTGTCAGTAACTCAGCCTCAAACTCGGTACCGAGCACGGCGGCGATGCGCACCAACTCGGCGTGACGCGCGGGCAGGCGTTCGATGCGGGAGGCAACGAGCCCGTGCAGCGTGCTCGGAACACGGCCTCCTTCTGGTCCGGACGCACGTAGTCTGCTCGCCAACGACCAAGATAGGCAAAGCTCCTCAAGAAAGAGCGGGTTGCCCCCGGCGCGCTCGATCAGGACGAGCACAGCTGGGGCATCCAGGGTGCCCGACAACCAGGATTGTGCCGCAATTTCAGCTTCTTTCGAGGTAAACGGCAATAGTCGGAGGGTGTCTTGGTGCGCATCGGCCAGGCTCGGGCGATCCGTGATGCGGGAGCCAACGACGATCAATAGCGAATTGCTGTTAGCTAGTGAAGAAAGATCGCGCAGGACCTGCCAGGAGGCATCATCAGCCCAGTGCCAGTCGTCGAGGAGCAGTACCAGCGGTGTTTGCTTGGAAACGGCGAGCAGCACGGCTATCAGCGCGTGTCGAATTGCGGCGTGCGAACTTTCCCAGGGTGCTGTGGATTCAGTGTTCTCGTCCAAGAAGAGCAACTGGGCGAGTTGGGGCAGGCTGTCACCGAGCTTGGTATCTATGGCCAGGAGGTTGGCCTCCAGCTCAAGCAGCGCCTCAGCCCGTGTTAGCTGAGCGTTCGGTAAAAAGCGCTGGCGCAGTACCTGCTGGAAGGGCTCGAACGGTGCGATTCTGCCGGCGCTTTCACAAAGTCCGCGCAGCACCGTCGCTGTTCCTTCAGGTATGTCGTGCTCGAACTCGTACAGCAGCCGCGTCTTCCCTATGCCTGCATCACCTTCGACGTACACCACGCGACCCTTGCCGGAACAGGCCTCAGACAGGGTGGCCTGCAGGTGCTTGACCTCTGAGGCTCGTGCGACAAACCGGGTGAATCCACGCTGTTCGCTCGCCTCAAAACGTGTCTGCACGTCGGTGCGGCCGAGGACCCGATACACACTCGTTGGCTCTTCTTTGCCTTTAAGCTGAAGCGGCGGAACGTTTCGGATTTGGAAGAATTCCTTCGCGCCTTCGAGTGTTTCTTGGCTGGCAAGGATCTCATCGCTCACGGCGACGGCGCAGAGCCGTGCTGCCGTGTTGACGGCATCCCCGATGAGTTCGTAGCGCCCGTGCAAGAGTGAGGTCTTCCGAGCAAAGATGAGTCCCGAGTGGATCCCCGAGTGGAGTCGAGGTTCGAGGCCTTCAGGGAGCGAAAAGTCGAGTGCCAAATCTCGAATGGCTTGGTGAAGTTCGAGGGCGGCAGTGGTCGCGTGTCGGACGTCTTCTTCGGTCGGGGAAGGCAGCCCAAACACGGCAAGGAAACCATCGCCGTAAAACTGATTGATCAAGCCGCCGTGGCGTTCAACGATGGGCCCCGCCTGCGTTTTCATCATCCCGAGCAGCGTCGCGACATTTTCGGGGTCGCACTGCTCACTGATGGTCGTGTAGCTGCTCAAGTCCGAAAAGAGCAACACGACGTGACAGCGGCGGCCGGCCTCAGTCGGGTCCTGCTCGGGTTCCGGGCTTTTCGCAGCCATACTCACGCGTGATACCAGGAGAGCAAGCGTGCGCGTACTGCTCTGACAGGTAAAAAGCGATAAGCGCGCCAATTCGGAGTCCGAAATCGCGCATCCGGCGGTCACTCCCGTCGAGCGCGAAGACTTCCGTCAGGCTCTCCTTTTCCAGACGGGCTAGGAGCGGCAGCGAGTCCTCCCGGATCCGCAACATGGAGCGCACCGCGGCTCCTGGATCACGGCAGACGAGGAGCCCCGCTCGGTCGGCACTCAGCTGAAACATCCGCGTGATCCCGCTCAGTTCTTCGTTGAGTGGCGAAAGGTTGGCCCCTGCTGGTTGGCGAGCGCGGAGCACACGCCCGCTCTCACGGGCTCTTCGCGCGAGCCCGTTGAGAACACCGGGCGGTAGCTTTGCCACCGTTGCCTGCAGTCGATGTGCGACGTGCCAGCCCTTGAGGGCAGGAAGAAAGCTTAAAAGCAGCTCAACGCTTTGACCTGTTTTCCAGAGGGCCCCAGACCAGAACTCACTCGTGGTCAGGCGCGCGTGTCCGAGGCGCAAATGCCCCAGCTCCGCACCCAGGGCAAATCGCAGCTCAGCGGGGCTCAAGAAACAGGGATTCTCGGGTTCCAAGTGCGCGCCGCCCAAGAGAATGAAGGGAGGCGCCGCTTCGAAAGCGCGTATCCCCACCGCGCGATCACCTCGTGAAACAAACGCAGCGAGCTTGGGTATGCCCAAAGCTAGCTCTGCATCCCGAAGTGCGAGCTCTGCGTCTGCAAAACCTTCGCCGCTCAAGCCTTGGCAGAAGTCGGTCAGTTGGGCGCCATCGGGTGTGGGTAACTTGGCCACGAGGTTCTGCAACGCACGCAGCATGTCGGCGCTTCGACCCACGAGTGGGTGGCGAATGCATGAGAGAATTGCGGCAGTCTCTAAAGGCGCGGCGGGACGGGTGAGGACGCTAGGAGCACTCGAAAGAACCCCACCGGGCAGAAGGAGCGCGGCAATTCGAACGGCTCGGTCCTTCAATTCCTCAGTCGCGAACAATGCCAGGCGTTCAGCACGTGCGCGTTCGAACGGACGCAGTTGTACGAGTTTGACCAGGCTCGACGCATCCGGTGCGAGCGCCGTGCCTCTAGCTCGGGCCAGGACTTCATAGCAACGAGTCTGTAGGCTTTCTTCCGCTGTTGGGGGGTCCAAGAAACGGATTCGGTCCTCCGGTGCATCTGCAAAAGACTCAAGCAGCGCACACGCCCACTCCGGCTCGTGGTGTTCGAGCATCTGCTCGGCGAGCTCCACGCTGTCCTCGAGTTCACGGAGCGCTGGATTAGAAGAACTGGCGCGCGCTGGATTGAAGTTTAAGCGCACCAACTCTCGGAGCCGTTCCGGTTGTGATAAGCCATTCACGTGAGCGATCTCTTCGTGCAAGCGAGCACTCTTGCCTTCGACGAACCATTGCTCCGAGCCAACGCGCACACATGCCCGTTGCCCGAGCCGTTCGAGCCGCAAAGGTGCGCTGGGGAGGGCGCGGATTTGGGTCTCGCCAAGGTCACTCAGAGAGACCAAAGCCGATCGCTCGTTGGTCATCAAGAAGTGCCCCGGTGCGTCGTACAGTTCCGCGTGGATGCTGGGCGAACGAGCTTGAGATGTCGTGCTGAGCCAAGCGAGCAGCAGTTCCTCGGGGAAGAGAAAACGTTGGAGCCAGGCCTCGGCCTCCTCTGTTGGAGGCTCCATCTGTCGGTGTCGCGGGAGAGCCCGAAAGTGAGTCTGCGGGCTCCGATAGATCCGCGATAAGGCCAAAATCTGGCGCGCTTTCTTGCCATCCCCCAATCCCGTCTCGAAGACTTTGCCGTGCTCGGAGAAGCGATCCCGGAAGCGACCACGTTCATACCGAAGACCCATGGAGTCGCTGAGCTCCCAGGCGTCGCCCTGATTGGCCTGAGTGACCCGCACCACGTAGGCCGTTTCGCCCAGAAGACACAGTGCAGCGTGGGGAGCAACGCTCGTGCCTTCTGGTGTTAGCTGACGAAGCGTAACGCGTTTTCGAACCTCGGGGAGGCCAGCTGCCTCCACAAAGCGTCGAATTCTGTCCACCATGGGCGGTTTAGTCCCTCAAGAAATGGCAAGTGTAGCCGCCTGGATTTTGCTCCAGGTAATCTTGGTGATAACCTTCGGCGGCGTTGAATGCGGAAGCGGCGGTAACTTCCGTCACCACCGGTGCTCGCCATTTTTTCCCAGCGTCGATGCGCGCCTTGACGATCTCGGCCGTGCGCCGTTGCTCCTCCGACGTGAAGAAGATAGCCGAGCGATACTGCGTTCCGCGATCGTTGCCCTGCCGGTCCATGCTGGTCGGATCGTGCATCCGGAAGAACCAGTTCTCCAAGAGATCGGCGTAAGCGAGCTTCTCCGGATCGAACACCACCTTCACAGCCTCGGTATGCCCGGTTTTTCCCGTTTTTACCTGCTCGTAGTTGGGATTGGGTGTCGTGCCGCCCGTGTACCCAACGTCCGTATCGAGCACGCCAGGAATGCGACGTAACAGATCTTCCATTCCCCAA
Organism: Polyangiales bacterium; assembly: GCA_038251425.1. GTDB lineage: Bacteria > Myxococcota_A > Polyangia > Polyangiales > Polyangiaceae > JBBRRP01. The sequence continues at coordinate 16,480 of JBBSBI010000038.1, read as the reverse complement.
AAACACCCACCCGCGAGGATGGCAGTCTCGAGCGTCGTCTCGCAACTCGGGGCATCTTCGCCCACGGCGCAGGCGTGATCGGTGTGTGCCGGCAAAGCCGTGGCGGAGCCTTCGAACAGCGGCGCGTAGTCGGCGTAGCCTGTGAGCTTGAGCGATGCCTTGGGAATGAAGCGAAGAGAAGCTGAATTGATGCAGTAGCGAAGGCCAGTCACTTTCGGCCCGTCTGGAAAGACGTGTCCCAAATGGGAATCGCCATACTTCGAACGCACCTCAGTGCGAACACGCCCGTGACTCACGTCCTTTAGCTCAACAACGTGTTCAGCGACAAGCGGCCGACAGAAGCTCGGCCAGCCTGTGCCCGAATCAAATTTGTCGAGAGAACTGAAGAGTGGCTCACCGCTGACGATATCAACATAGATGCCGGCTTCATGATGATCCCACAACGTGTTTTGAAACGGAGGCTCCGTGGCATCGTGTTGGGTCACTTGATATTCAAGCGGTGTGAGCTGGCTCTTGATCACCGAGTCTTCGGGTTTTTGGTACTGCGTCACGGCGGCTCCTTGGGAATGTTGAGGTATAGAAGGTATGGGGCACGCGGGTCACGTTGGCGAGCCCGCCGAGCCTGCCCAAGCTGCTGGAAGGAGCGACGAGAATCCGAACAATCACCAGAATTTAGCTCTGGAATGAGGGCCCGGTGACTTGAGGGCCCGGCGTGGTAGGACTCCGCCGTTATGGTAAAGACTAGTGCCGAAGTTCGGCAGGCATTCTTGAGCTTCTTTGAGCGTCATGGCCACACGATCGTTCCGAGTGGGCCCATGGCACCACAAAACGATCCGACGTTGATGTTTGCGAACGCCGGCATGGTTCAATTCAAGGACCTTTTTACGGGCAAGGAAACGCGCGCCTATAAGCGCGCAACCACCAGTCAGAAGTGCTTGCGCATCAGCGGAAAGCACAACGATCTTGAAGCTGTCGGACCATCACCCCGGCATCAGACCTTCTTTGAGATGCTGGGCAACTTCAGCTTTGGTGATTACTTCAAAGAGGAGGCGATCTGTTTCGCGTGGGAGTTCATCACCAAGGATCTTGATCTGCCCAAGGATCGGCTGATGGTGACCTACTTCAAGGGCGAAGAGGGGATCGCCGCGGACGAAACGTCGCGTGAGATTTGGAAGAAGGTGAGTGGCTTCGGGGACGATCGGATCCGTGGCCTCGGCATGAGCGATAATTTTTGGCAGATGGGCGATACGGGTCCCTGCGGGCCATGTAGCGAAATCTATTTTTGCAACGGTCCCAACGTGGATACGGCCACCTTTGGCCAGGAGCAGACTCCCGAGGGCTACGGTTGGCTTGAGTTTTGGAACCTTGTCTTCATGCAGTTCGAGAAGAGCCAGGTGAACGGCAAGGTGGAAATGAAGCCTTTGCCCGCCCCGAGCATCGATACCGGAGCGGGCCTAGAAAGGCTCTCAACCGCGATTCTCGGGATGAACAGCAACTACGAGCTGGATTTGCTGCGCGAGCTCGTGGAGGTAGCGGCAACGCTGTCCCGCAAGAAGTACGGCGGCACCATGTCCAAGGATGACGTGAGCATGCGCGTGATCGCCGATCATGCTCGCACCACCGCATTCCTCATCGCGGAAGGCATCACTCCCGATCGAGCCGGGCGTTCTTACGTCCTTAGGCGCGTGATGCGGCGTGCGATTCGGCATGGGCACCGGCTCGGTATCGCGGAGCCGTTCTTGCACCACGTGGCGTCGAAGGTTGTTGACTTGATGGGAGATCACTACGGCGAGCTCAGGGAGCGGCGCGATCTGATCCTCAGCCTGGCCGAGGCTGAAGAAGTGCGGTTTCGACAAACCATCGAACGTGGCTTGTCGTTGCTGGAGGATCGGTTCACAGAGCTCAACAGTGCCAAAAAGACCGAGCTGCAGGGTGCTGACGCGTTCCAATTGTATGACACGTTTGGGTTTCCGTTGGATCTCACTGAGGTGATCTGCCAGGAGCGCGGATTTCAGGTCGAACAAGCAGGCTACGATGCGGCGCTTGAGGCGGCTCGCCGTAAGAGCGAGTTCAAGGAAGTGGAGCACGCGGTGGAGGAAGTGTACCGCGAGGCGCGCGCAAAGATCCCGGGAGAAGCTACTCAGTTCAGTGGCTACGAGCGCGAGATTGAGGTTTCAAAAATTGTCGCCATAGTACGTGGCGGGATGTTGGTGGATTCTGCATCTGAGAATGATGCGGTTGAGGTCATTGTTGCACGCACGCCGTTTTACGCCGAATCCGGCGGTCAATTGGGCGATCAGGGCAGCATCGAAGTCGGGGATGCGCTGGTATTGATCGAGGATACCCTGCGGCCACTTCCTGGGTGTGCGGTTCATCGCGGGCGTGTTCATCGCGGTTCGATCAGGGTGGGGGACGAGGCGAAGCTGAAGGTGGACCACAAGCGGCGTGAGCAAACCCGCCGGCATCATTCCGTGACGCATCTCCTGCATTGGGCGCTTAGGAAAACGCTGGGGGCGCATGCGCAGCAAAAGGGTTCCCAAGTTGGCCCCGAGCGGCTGCGTTTTGATTTCACGCATCAACGCTCACTCCTGCCGACGGAGATCATTGCGATTGAAGATCTCGTGAATCAAGAGATCCTCAAGAACACACCCATCGTGACGGAAATCATGTCCCTCGACGAAGCTAAGAAGCACGGCGCCATGATGATTTTCGAGGAGAAATACGGGGATACGGTGCGCATGCTGCACATTGGGCCCTCGCTCGAATTGTGCGGTGGCACACATGCTCGGGCCACGGGCGACATCGGCCTGTTCAAGATCACCTCCGAGGGCGGTGTGGCGGCAGGGGTCCGGCGCATCACGGCCTCTGCGGGCGAGAGCACGTTGCTGCATCTTCGTGGGATCGAGCACACGCTAGGTCAGGTTGCGGAGCTCGCGAAAGCCACGCCCGCGAACCTGGTGGAGAAGCTGGAGAAGTTCCTCGGGCAGCAACGGGTGCTCGAAAAGCAAATCGAAGATTTGCAGCGTAAGCTGGCCACGGGTGGCGGTGGTAGCTCACTCGAAGCGATGTTGGAGAAGGCACGGCAAGTGGGCGATATTCGCGTGCTCGGGTTGCGCTCGGAAGTAACGGATCGTGCCGCTCTGCGCGAGCTTGCGGAGCAGCTGCGCGACAAGCTGGGCGATAGCATCGTGCTGATTGGCGCTGAAGCAGATGGCAAGGCGCAGCTGGTTCTCACCGTAGCCAAGAGCATCACCGGGCGCTACAAAGCCGGAGACTTGATTCGACCGGTTGCGGAAATGGTCGGAGGTTCAGGCGGCGGGCGGCCCGATATGGCGCAGGCCGGCGGCACTGATGCTTCCAAGCTTGATGCCGCCATCGAGAAGTTCTACGAGATCTTTCAGCTGCCGTAGCGCTCGCGTTTTCGCTCCCTTCGGTAGCGTGCATGGCCTTGTCCCACGAGGCCAAGGTCAAGCAGCGCCGCGAGAGCAGCCAGCCGAGCGACGAGATTTGCCCGGGATGGCCCATCGAGTTCATCGGCAAATCTGGGGAATGAAAGAGCAAGGCATCCGAGCAAACACGGCATCGCGGCAGCCTAGCGCGAAGTGACGCCTACGACGGTGCGCGAAATTCAGGTAAAACTTACCGGTTGCACACGGATGAACGCGAGAGTTTCGCTTGCCGGCGGCGTGGCCGGAAGCGTATTTGTATTTGTATGTCAAACAGTTGCCTGGTTGCACCGCGCGAAAACGTCTTTTGGCAAGGCTTTCGTGCTTTGGTAGCGTCTGGGTTGTTGCTTCAGCTTGCTGGATGTGGCGGTCAACCAGAGGCTCTACCCAATGACCCGGACCTTAATGCGGCGGCGGTGGACCCAGTGCCGACCGATCACCCCCCACGCACCTGCGTGCCTCCGGCGGGTGTTTCAGGTTCACCTCGGACGCTGGGTGAGGCACTCACGCTCATCAATTCTTTGCCGCGTCCGGTCAGCGTGGCGTGCTTCGTGGAAAGCCTGGATCGTCCTCTTCAAGCTAACGCCACCAAGAGCGTGTTCAGTGCGCAACCCGCGGTGGGTGCCAGGAGTCCGCGCATTTTCTTGCTCTCCGGTCAGCTGGTGGCCTCCATTGTGCCGGAGGGTGTCGGCAGGGATCTGGTGGAGTTCAGTCAACTGACGAGCAACACACGTTCGATCAAGTCGGAGGTTGCGTTTCCGGTGCTAGCGCCACTCGAAATGAGCGACGCCTTTGCGCGGCTACCGTTTAACAACGTCTCAGTCTGTGCGTTCTGTCATGCAGAAGAGACCCGCGTGATGGTCGATGGCACGCCAGGCGGCTATGAGTCGCGGGCGCTCCGCCCAAGGGCAGAAGAAGCAGTGAGCCTGGGTTCGGTGAAGCAGGAGTACTTGGCCTGCGATGCCACCAAGGAATCGGAGCGTTGCGCTATTTTGACCGCGCTCTTTGCGCACGGAGCCGTACAGCTGGGCGAATTTCCGGCTGAAATGAAGACATTTTTCTAAGACTTGCACCTCGCTAGTGCGGCGAGTCAGGGCATTTGTTTGGGGCAGAATGCTCTCCCAAACCTGTCCCCTCACCTCTCTCAAAGTCGCACATAGGATAGTAAGCATGCTTACTATCTTCCAAGGAACGAAAAGGGCCGCGAAGGAACGAAAAGGGCCGCGAAGGAACGAAAAGGGCCCTTACGATCAAACCGAAGGCTTACCCCAAGCGCGTGGCGGCGTGAGGGAGTGGTTAGCCTGTGTTCCGCATCCCCTGGGCGATGCCATTCAGGGTGCCGCCGAGCGCTTGGTTGAGCAATTCAAGATCGGGGTGGTCTTCGGGCAGTTGGCGCTTCAGCTTCAGGAGGTGTACCTGAAGCGCGCTCAGCGGATCCACGTAGGCGTTTCGGAGCTTGAGCGCTTCGGGCAGAAACTGATGGGCACCCAGCAGCTGCGATTGCTCGCGTATCGCTAAAATTGCGGTGACGGTGCGGTGGTATTCCGCTTCGAGCGATTCATACAGGCCTTCGGTGTGCCACAGCTCAGACACGTAGAGACGCGCCACTTCGAGCTCGGCCTTGGCACAGACCATTTCAATTTTTGACAGCAAATCCTCGAAGAAAGGCCAAGCTTTGACCATGTGTTGCAGAAGCTCCAAGCCGCCAGGCTCTGCCATCACTTCGCTCAGTGCTGTTCCCACGCCGAGCCACGCGGAGGGCATCAACCGGATCTGAGTCCAGCCAAAATTCCAGGGGATGGCTCGGATACCGGCCATTGTCCCGGCGCCCTGAGGGCGATAAGCGGGGCGCGAGCCGTAGTGCACATGGGCCAGCTCTTTTAAGGGAGTGGCATTCGAGAAGAGTTCAAAGAGGGCAGGGTCGTCGTGAACGGTGGCTCGGAAAATATTCATGGAGGAACCCGCCAACCTTTGCATGGTTGAGCGAAATTTCTTTTCCGTTTCTGGGTCCAGGTGGGTGCCACGAAAGTCGTCCAACATCGCGAACAATGTTCCGACGAACATCACTTCCAAGCTTCGCTCTGCGATGGAAGGCAAGTCGAATTTCTGTGAAATGACTTCACCCTGCTCTGTGATCTTGATGGATCCACTCACCGTGTTGGGTGGGAGTGCGGTGAGCGCCCGGTAAACCGGCGAACCGCCACCGCGGCCTACGGTGCCACCTTGCCCGTGAAAGATGGAAAGCTTCACGTTGGCGGCACGCGCCAACTCGGAAAGTTGCTCCTGAGCTTGATAGAGCAGCCACGCCGCGCCCAACACGCCAACATCCTTGGCCGAGTCAGAATAGCCAATCATGATCTCTTGGTGATCACCGCGAGCTTTCAACTGACGTCGATACACAGGATCCGCCAGCAACTCCTCGAATACTTGGGGAGCGTTCTCAAGATCGCGACGAGTTTCAAACAACGGAACGACGTCGAGCTTGGAGGTGGGTGTGTCCTCAGCCAGGTTCAAAAGGCTGGCCTCTCGCGCTAAAAGCAAGACGCGCAAGAGGTCTTCCGCTGAACGGGCCATCGAGATGATGTAGGTCGATGCCGCTCTCTCACCAAACTGGCGCTGCACGTCGCGCATGGCATAAAAAACGCCCATCGCCTTCTCAGCTTCGGCCCCGAGCTCAATATGCGGTGCCAATAGGGGGCGCCGAGAAATCAATTCCGCACGCAGCCCGGCGACCGAAAAATCCGGCATCGAAAGCGCTCCTGCGATCGCGGTGAGTGTTCGCGTGTGAACCTCGGCGTCATCGCGAAAATCGAGCCGATAGCCAAAGAATCCCAAGGCCTCCACCTGTGCGATCAGCGGCTCGAGGAGCTGCTGCTGGCTGTGGCTGGCCTTGGCCGCCACCAACACATCGCGCACGATCCGAAGATCCTCTAAGAACTCCTCGGCCTCTTGATATGCTCCGTTGATCTCTTCAGGTTTCCCCCGGTCGCGGCTGGCGATTTCGCGCCGGAGTGCTCCCAGCCGCTCGCACATCAGTGTGAGCTTGAGGCGAACCGGCTCGTGCCGATCGCGGCGTTGGTTGGCCTCCCAAACCTCAGGAAGCTTGCCCTTGTCGCGTTCGATGGATGACCGAAGCTCCGCGGTCTTAGCGCCGTGATGATCTGAGACGCTCAGGCGTTCGATCAGGCTCGAGATCACACTCCGGTAGTGTCCGAGCACCGCGTAGGAGGAACGCCTCGCCGCCAGCACACTGATTTCCGGGGTCACGAAGGGATTCCCGTCCCGATCGCCGCCAACCCAGCTGCCGAGCGGGAATTGTAGGTGGATCCCGGCGGGCTCAGCGTAAACGTCCTGGAACGCGCGTGCGAGGGTTGCATTGGTAGCTTCGGTGGCGCCGAGTAGCCGCCCTTCCAAGTACCAAATCGCCGTCGCGACTTCGTCCATCACGCTCGGTCGATCGCGCCTGACTTCGTCGGTTAACCAGAGCAGCTCGACCTCCGCAAAGATAGACTCCTCCAGCTCGCGTCGCTTGGCTGCGTGAGCCGTATTGCGAGCCAGAAGCGCATCCGCCAGCCGCGCGTGGAGCACCAAGAGCGTGCGACGCTTAGACTCGGTCGGGTGTGCTGTCAGCACAGGACGCACCTCCACGCCGGTCAATGCTTCCCGGGCCTTCGCCGCGGAATAGCCTCTCTCTTTGAGCCGCTTGAGCGCCCAGTGCAACGAAGCCGGCTGCGGGTTATCTCCGGCACCTTCTTCGTATTGTTCGCGACGCCGCACGCGATGGACCTGTTCGGCGACGTTGATCAGAAAAAATAGCAACGAAAAGGCTCGTGCCACTTTCGAGGCTGTCAGCAGATCGAGGGTGTTGATCTCCTGCATGAGCGAGGCGAAATTAGCGTTGGTCTGGCGTCGCTGTTTGGCCAAAACGCGCAGGCTCTCAACCGCCTGGAAAATGGGCTCGCCTTCGATTCGGCGAATGGTTTCGCCGAGCGTGGCCGTCAGCCAACGAACATCGTCTTTCAGAGGAGCATTTACGGAGGGTTGGTGCGTCGACATACTGGGCCTGCCTCATAACTCGGCCCGCCCTGCCTGGCATGCACAATTTCGGACTTTGAATTCTTAGTGGCTAGCTGCGGGCAGCCCGTCCACCAGCTGCTCGAACCCCCAAAAGTTCGGTTCAGGGGAGAGCAGGATCCCGAAAGCGGCCTGCACTTGGTGCTGAACGGTGCGCGCAAAGCTGACGACATCGAGCGCCCGGGCGCTCGGGTGCGCAACAATCGCCAGGCAATGCTTACTCGAAAGCCCCACCGCACCGCTTCTTTGACCCTTGCTGAAGCCCGCATGCTCGATGAGCCAGGCTGCGGGCAGCTTGTGATCGCCATTCGGCTGCAAGAAGCTTGGGATCGGTGTGTCGAGCTTATTTTGGAGCGCCGCCAAAATTCCCGAATCAACGAGCGGATTCAAAAAGAAAGAGCCGCAGCTCCGGGCATCCTGGTCCGCGGGGTCGAGCACCATGGATTTGGCTCGGCGCAATTCGAGCACAGCATTTCGGGTGGATGTGAGGCTGGGGTCCACAATGTTTCGTGCTGCCAGGAAACGTTCGAGCTCCGCATAACGAACGCTGCCTTTCTGGTGCGAGGTTAATCTAAACGTAACGCTCGTGACGAGGAACGACTCATGGGCCGTGCTCTTGAAGAACGAATCACGGTACCTAAACTTGCAAGCTGCGTTGGAAAACTCAAGCCGTTCGCCCGTTCGACGATCGATCGCGTCAACCCGATCAATCGTTTCGCCCACTTCTTGCCCGTACGCTCCGACATTCTGAATCGGCGTAGCTCCCACGAGACCTGGGATCCCGCTCAAGCACTCGAGACCTTGAAGATCTCGCCGCACGGCCTCATCAACCAGCGCATCCCACGCCACCCCAGCACCAGCGGTGGCCAACACGTCTGAACCCTCCACCCGAAATTCGACTCCGGGCAGGGCAAGCTGAAGGACGAGCCCCCTCACGCCGGTATCGGCGATGACCAGATTGCTGCCGCCGCCCAGCACATACAGCGAAAGACCTTCGCGCTCCGCAAAACGGATCGCCTCAGAGACTTCCTCCTGCTCACTGGCCCGAACGAAATGGCTTGCGGCACCCCCAACTTGAAGGGTGGTCATCGGCCCGAGGGGTACATTCAGTTGGAGCTGCACTTCCTCCTGTTCGTACCAGGTTGTGTCGGTGGGCCCAATTTTTGGGGTCCATCCCTGGACTTTGCGTGAATTTACGCTTGTTCTGCCCCTTGGCGACGAGGCTCATCGGGGAAAAGGCGAGGGTCCTCGGCCCAGCTAGTTTGCGTGCGGGCTTTTGGGCATGATACGCGGCAAGCGTTGTTCAACTGTTCAGGCTCTGGAATCGGCGATCCTTGATTGGGCGGGGCCACCTTTGAGCCAAAATCAAAAACTTACGTTGCCCGAGCGGCACGTCTACAGAGAGAAAAACCCATCATGACTTTTACCGAAGCTGCGGCGAAAGTACTGCGCCTCGTCGGAAAACCCCTTCATTATAAGGAGATCACGGATGTTGCTATCGAGAAGAACTTCCTCAGTCACGTGGGCAAAAGCCCCGAGGTGACGATGGGGGCTCGGCTCGCGGCGCTCGTGAAGAAGGGGGAGAAAGATAACCCTCTGGTTCGCATCAAGCCCGGTGTGTTTGCCCTGCGAGACTGGGACCAAGCCACGATTGATAAGGGCCTGGCTGACCGCACCCCGGCCATCAATATGATCGGAGAGGGCGCTGAGGCAGGGGATAACTCGCTCGAAAACGGGCATGCCGCAGCCAAAGGCTCATCCGGCAGCTCGGCTTCGTTGGTTCCCGATGATCTTCCGGGTCCCGATGAGGAGGAGATGAAGCGGGCGAAGTTTGCCGCCGGAGGCCAGCAGCTCTTCTCGACTGAAGCAGACGACGAAGAGCCGATTCTCGGCGGTCCCGATGAGGCAGCTCCGAGCGAGGAGGGCGACGATGATGGACGTCGTCGTCGTCGGAACCGTCGCCGCCGCCGAGGCGAAGACGATCGATCCGGGTTGCCGTCCTACACGGTTTCCGATGCCCCAGTTGATGTGTTGTTGGCTGCAGGAGCTGAAGGCCAAGCGTCAGGCGCTGGAGAATCTATCCGAGCTGATGCTGGCGAGCACTCGCCAGATCCGACGCGGGAACGTGGCGGCAACGCACGCCGTGGGCGAGATGATTCGCGCCGTGGACGAGATGAGCCGCGTCGAGATGATTCGCGTCGAGATGATTCGCGTCGAGATGAACCGCGTCGAGATGAAAGCGTTCCGCCGGGTGAAGAGGCTGTCGGTGTCGCGTTGTGTGATGTGCTGGAGCAATTGTTGCAGAGCCGGGGACGAGGCATGGTCGCTACGCGCAGTCTCGCTGAGGCCGCGGTGCGCAAAGGGCGAATTGCCGAGGGCCCCAGTGCCGAAGCCGTGGTTACCGTAGCGATTCGGGCTGATAATTGCCGTCGCCAGCGTGAAGGCCAGCGGCCGAGGTTCTTGTTGAACGCCGGTCGTGTCGGAGTTTCGGAGGCTCAAGACGGCGAACTCGGGCGCATGGAGCGTGACTTGTTTGCGTTGGCGAGTCGCTACCGGGAGGTCTCGCGCAGGGTTCTGCTGCGTCAGCTGGGTGCGATGCCACCGCGGGCTTTAGCGGAATTGGTTCAGCTAGCGCTGGAGCACGCGCAAGTACGTGGCCTCAAGCCCGTGCGGCGTCTTGGGGCTCCCCCCGCCGAGCTCCACCTAGCAGGCAGGCTGCTCAGTGAAACCGGTGACGTGAGCGTTGCTGTGGTGGTGCGGCGCGATGGGCGAGAAGTTGGCCGAGAGCGCGTTTCGGAACTGCGCGGAACACTTCATCACTACGGACCGGCTCAAGTCGGAATGATCGTAACGCTCGGTCAAATCCTGAGTGGTGCGCGTGAAGAAGCTGCGGCACCCGGAGCGGCAGCGATTCATCTGCTCGATGGGGTCGGCTTGGCACGCTTGCTCGAGCAGGCCGACGTGGGCGTTCAGCGATTGAAGCTGGAGGTCTCGGCTCCGGATTACGATTTCTTCGAATCCCTCCGCGGAAACTGACTTGTCGAGGGTGCCGTCATTCTTGTGGGCACGCAGCGCACTAACGCTGCTGCCCACGGCTCTTGTACTAGCGAGCTGCAGGTCGGCGCCGCCTTCCCAATTTCCGACAGCCCAGGCGGCGCTTGACCGGCTGCAGGAGACGTATGCGTGCAGTCGCGGAGTGAGTGGCGAGGCCGAGGTTGATTACTTCGGAGACGAAGGCCGGTTCCGTGGAGTTAGCCTCATTTATACAGCGGCGCTCACCGACCAACTCCGCTTGGATGTTGTCAGCAACTTTGGGCTGACGCTCTCGACGTTGACGGCGGATGGCGCGAATTTCTCTTATTACGATCTTCAGTCCCGCACTTTCCTGAAGGGGCCCGCTTCAGAGTGCAACGTGGCTCGGTTGACCCAAGTGCCGGTGCCGCCGTTCGTATTGGTCCAGCTGTTGCGCGGTGAGGCGCCAGTCTTAGTGCACGAGGCCAGCCAGGCGACGATAGCTTGGAATGGCAATTACGAAATTCGGCTAAAGAGCAAACACCAGGCCGAAGAAGTGATCGTGCTTGAGCCCCACGCGAGCGACTTTGACAAGCCCTTCAGCCAGCAACGTTTACGCGTGCTTGAGGTGCGTGTGACGCAGGCGGGCGTTGCGCTCTATACGGCGCAACTCGCTGATCATGCGCCCCGGGCGCTGGCCCCGGCCTGGCACGACAGCGACGAGTTCGCTCCCGACGTGGCACCGTCGGGCCCTGCTTGTAGTGCTGACGTTCCGGGTCGCATCCGCCTGGAGGTGCCCTACTTAGGGCGCGATATCGTGATCCGGGTGAAGGAGGTGGTGCAAAATCCACCGCTTTTGGCCGGTGGTTTTCGGCAAAACGTGCCTTCCGGAGTGAAGGTTGGGCGGGCTGAGTGTCGTTAATCTTGAGCTAAGGGCGGAGTTCTCGGACGATCTCGCCCGGCACATCCGTGATAATGCAGTCGACGCCGAGGTCTGCGAGACGCCGCGCTTCAGCTGCTTCGTTGACCGTCCAGGTGTTGATCTTGCCACCCCGTAGCTTCACCCGCTGGATGAGGCTCGGTGTCACCATCGCATGCTCTGGATGGAGCGCGCGGGCGCCGACCCAGGGCCAGGCAGGGGCACGCCGCAACCAAACCTGCTTCTTGTGCACGAGCCACCCCACCTCTAGCTCTGGCAGCGCCCGCGCTAGCGAAAATACGATGCGCGGATCAAAGCTCGAGAGAAACGTGAATTTTTCGGCGTTGGGGATCTCACGCAACAAGCTCACCACATTGGCAATGAGCGTGCGTTTGCGTTTGAGGTTGTGTTTGAGTTCAATATTCACGAACGCGTTGTGGCTTTGCGCTAGCTCGAGTGCTTCACGCAGCGTGGGGATGTGGGCTCCGCCTCCGAGATCCAGCTGCTTCAGCTCCGCGTAAGTATGGTTTTCCGCACGCAGCGCGCGAGAACTCGTGGCCACTCGCCGCGTGCTCGGGTCGTGAAGGACGATCACCTCTTCATCAAGGCTCAGCCGAACGTCGAGTTCGAAGCCGTCGGCCCCAAGCTCCAACCCGCGCTGAAAAGCTGGCAGTGTGTTTTCCGGGGCTTCCCTCCGGGCCCCGCGGTGGGCCAAAATCATAGGGGTACGAATGCTCACACTCAGCTGCCAAGCTCCTGCGCAACCTGTAGCGCAATGGTGCGCGCCCGAGCCACATCGCTCGCCGCGAGCGAAACGCCACCGACGAACGGGTGACCCCCTCCGCCGTAGCGCGCGCAGATCGCACTGATATCCGCTTTACGAGGTTGCCCCGACCAAGGATTGTATCCGACCGAGATCTTGGCGGAGTTTTCCACCACACCCACGACGACCGAGTACGTCGACTGCGGGAACAGTGCGTAGGTCACGAATTTTCCAAGACTCTGAAGCGTTTGTCCGGTGAGATCGGCGAGCACCACACCATCTTTCAGCTGGCTCTTGACGCGGATCAGGTCAATAAACTCAGCATGTTTTTGCCCGAGGGGTGCATAGGCCTGCTCGATGCGGGCGGAAGTTGCCACCTCCAATAATTCCTTCGTCAACAACTCAGGGATCGTTGTCGCCAGGAACCCATCATCCCCGTGATGCTCCACCACGGTAGCCAAGCGCATGACCGGCTCATCTCGGCTGATAGCTTCTTCCGCTGAGGTGAAACGGGCCGCATCGATCTTGTCAGCCCAGCCCACGAGTTCTCGGAGAGCCGGACTCTCCACACCGAAAGCTGTTGCCGAAATGTCTGCGACCAGACGGGTACACGAAGAATAGGTTGAGTCGAAAAAGAAGCGGCCAGTTGGCTGACGTTGGTCGAAATGTCCACGATCTTCAGGCGTTCCAAACGCCGTCGGATGGTGATCGAAGAACCAGCTTAAAGCGCTGCTTGCCGCGTATTGGTAGTCGAGGATCGCGTTCTCGTCGCCATCCAGGATCCCGTCGCTTGCCTTGGTCTGGTCGGGCCCATAACCGCAGGCGCGGTACACGAAGCTGGTCGGCTCCTTGCGGGTTTCCTGGATCAGCCGGGTGAAGAGGGCTGCGCTCGCCAGGCCGTCGAAACAGTGGCCGTGGGTCGCGACGACGAATCGCATGGCTTGTGTTAGCACGAGGATGTAATTTGGCAGAAGTTCCGGATGATGGTGCGCGCGCTTTTGATGAGGACGCTGTTGGGCGTGGCAGCGTTGGGCTGCGGATCTGGCTCGAAAAGCCCAGTTTCTGCTGGCGAGTTTCGAGAGGCCGGTCGAGGGGTGCATGCCTATCCGTCCACGCCGCTTGCGAGAAGCGAGGCCGAAGTGACGGCTCCATCCAAGATCCGGGGCAGCAACATTGAGCCCATCGGGCGCTTGTTAGATCCGGGCGAGCGGCTTGAAAGGCTTACCTTAGATGCGCTGGCCGCCAAGTCCGCGGAGGAAGTTCCAGGCGGATCGCTCAAGTCCGAACTTGGGCAGAAGCTCGGAGCAGTGTTCGGGCAAGAGGTGGGGGTGTTGCGGGTATTTCAGGCTTCGCTTGAGCCCAATGAGTTGGCCACCGCCGTGGTCCGCATGGAGCCAGATCATTGCTACGGTGTTGCCGCGGCCGAAGATGGATCAGAGGGGCTCCGGGTGCATGTCGTGGCAGGGCCTCCTTGGCCTCCCACCGTCATCGCCCAAAGTAGCCTACTGATTGGTGCGGGTTCCGTGGAAGGCGTGGCTGGCTGCCTCAGAAGCCCCGATTCTCGGGGGTTTTCAGCGTACTTGGTGGTGGAAGGCATCAGCGGCAAACGTAATATTATGGTTGGCCTCTTCGAATCTCACAACTGACGCAGCCGCCGGCCGATCTGCGCAAAGTGCTAGTTCCCCCCGAAGAGAAACTCACCGGTCGTCAACTTCCTGTTCGCATCCTGGATCTCCCGGTTCCTCCGGAGGCGCTGTACGTTCGCGGCGAACTCCCGCGTGGGCCAGCGGTTGCGGTTGTAGGCACTCGCTCTTGCTCCCGGGAGTCGCGGGATTTCGCGCGCGCTCTCGCACACGACTTATCGCTCGCAGGAGTGACAGTTCTTTCGGGCGGTGCCGAGGGAATCGACACAGCGGCACATCGCGGAGCCTTGGACGCGCACGGTCGAACCGTCGTGGTCGCTCCAAGCGGTTTTTCGCGCCCGTTTCCAGCCGAGAACGCAGCTCTATTTCAACAGATTGTGCTGAGCGGCGGCGTGCATGTTTCGTTGGTGTCGAGCGAGGTTCCCGCCAATCGTGGCTCGTTTTTCGCCCGGAATGCGTTGCTGGTCGCGCTTTCGCACGCCGTGATTGTGGTCGAGGCGGGGTATCGAAGCGGCGCGAGGAATGCTGCGGCGCAAGCGCGGCGCCTGGGGCGATTGCTATTGGTCGTGCCGCAAGCACCCTGGAATTGGCGAGGGCTGGGCTGCATTGAAGAATTGAAGCAGGGGGCGCGGCCGATAAAAGACGCACGGGATGTCCTACGAATCCTGCGAACTGAGCGCCTTCACCCGCTGCCATTCGGTTCGCGCCCGGAAGACGACGCTGTCGACTCCCAGCCACAGATCACGCTCGTCTCCAACATTGACGGAGAGGTACCTGTCGCAGACTCGCAACGTGTGCTTGCAGCCGTGCGGGAACAGGGTTCGGCTCTTGACCACCTCTGTGCGGCCACCGGGCTTGCTGTGGCCGACGTTCAGCGAATTCTCCTCTCCTTAAGACTCCGAGGGGCCCTGGTTGGGGATGGTCGGGGTGGGCTTTGCTTGCCAAGTAGCTGAATTTAAAGGAGTTTGCGACTGAAGGCCTTGACCCCGCGTCCGGTGTGGTCATCCTGAGGCCCGCTTTCCACCCTTTCGTCTCTCGAGGCTGCTCACTTCATGGCAAAGACGCTCGTCGTCGTAGAATCTCCGGCCAAAGCCAAAACCATCAAAAAGTATCTCGGTGCTGGGTACGAAGTGATGGCAAGCAAAGGTCACGTTAAGGATCTCCCCAAGAAGCTTGGCATCGATGTGGAGGATGGCTTCAAGGAGACCTACGAGGTTATCGAAGCCAAAGCCAAGGTCTTGGAGGAGCTGAAGACAGAGGCTCGGAAATCCGACGCGTTACTTCTAGCAACAGACCCTGATCGCGAAGGAGAAGCGATTGCTTGGCACATTATGGAGGAGCTCAAGCGTCCCAAGCTCCCCGTGAAGCGTGTTGAGTTTCACGAGATCACGAAGAAGGGTGTGCAGGCCGGCCTCGCGAACCCAAGAGAGCTCGATCAGCATTTATACGGCGCGCAGCGAGCCCGCAGGGTGCTGGATCGAATCGTCGGCTACGACGTTTCTGCCCTGGTTTGGAGCAAGCTCGCGTTTGGCCTGAGCGCAGGTCGGGTGCAATCGGTAGCTTTACGTTTGATTGTCGAACGCGAGCGTGAGATCGAAAATTTTGTACCCGAGGAATATTGGAATCTCGGCGCCAACTTAAAGGGCAAGACAACCGTGCCCGTCTTCGCGCGGCTCACCAAGGCTGACGGCGAAAAGCTCGAAGTCAAAAACGGCGAACAAGCTAACGGCATCGTAGGGGCGCTCAAAAACGCCAAATACAAGGTCGTTAAAGTCACCAAGCGCCAGCAGCGGCGTAATGCGCCAGCTCCCTACACCACGAGCAAGCTCCAGCAAGATGCCACAAGCTATCTGCGCTTCACGACCAAGCGCACGATGAACATTGCTCAAAAGCTCTACGAAGGTGTCGACCTCAAGGATGATGGCGGCCAGGTGGGTCTCATCACTTACATGCGTACTGACTCGGTGCGCGTTGGTGCGGATGCCGTCGAAGAGGCGCGCGAATTGATTTTAACCCAGCACGGCAAGGACTTTCTCCCCGAGAAGCCCAACGTCTTCAAGCTGAAGCAGGGTGCTCAAGATGCCCATGAAGCGATTCGTCCCACCTCGATGGTGTTCATTCCCGAGAAGATCCGAAAGCACCTGACTGACGAGCAATTCAAGCTCTACAAGTTGATCTGGGATCGCTTTGTGGCGTCTCAGATGAGCCACGCACTCTACGACCAAACGGGCGTGGATATTGAGGCCGAGCCGACAGCGCGCGCTCCGCACCGAGTGTACGGGTTGCGGGTGGGTGGCAAGGTGTTGAAGTTTGCGGGTTGGCTCGATCAGTACAACAAAGCGAGCGACGGACAGAAAGAGTACGCGGGCGAAGGTGAAGAAGAAGGCAACGGTGCAGCAGCTCCCGTGGGCGTTGCGGCGGCTCGCGGCGATGAAGACACCGAGGGTCTGTTGCCTGAGCTCAAAGAGGGTGAAGTGCTGTCGTTGGTGGAGCCGCCGGGTGTGAGCTCGGAGCAGAAATTCACTCAGCCGCCGCCACGTTTCAACGAAGGCTCACTCGTGCGAGAGCTGGAACGGCGCGGCATCGGCCGGCCGAGTACTTACGCGGACATCATCGCGAAGGT
>JBBSBI010000037.1:0-31864 GCA_038251425.1 Polyangiales bacterium | reverse complement strand
CGAGCTCCCTTCGCCAACGGAGTTGGGGCAAGACCCGGTTAACTTGTTTCAAGTCGACGGTCTTGATGCGGTCGCGCGCGGCTTCTAAGAGAGATGCCACGCACAGGTTTCGTGCTGAGCGTAGAATACCGCGGTAAGGGGCTAGCTCGGCCTTTAGGTGTGCAGGTATAAGACTTTTTCCGGGCGAGTTCGCGCTCTTGCACACGTTCGTCTAGACTTGACACGGCAGATGCCGATCATTTCGTCGTTTTTCGGCATCTATATTCGCATGTACCACGATGACCATCCCCCGCCGGATGTCCACGCGGAATATCATGGGCATGAAGCGTTTGTGAGCATTGTTACGGGCGAAGTATTGCAGGGTCGACTGCCGAATCGAGCGGCCCGCTTGGTGAAGGAATGGTGCCTAGAGCATCAGGCTGAACTCGCCGAGAACTGGAAACGGGCAGAACAGCTCATGCCTCTGGCCACGATTCCTGGAGCTGACAATGATTAAGATTCTGCGTGCGAGCAGCAAGCGGGACTACGTCGTCAGCTTGGAGTTTTCCGATGGGACATTCGGTGACTACGATCTGGCGCCGCTTCTCTCGCGGAATACTCCGCTCACGCAGCCGCTCACTCAGCCGGAGGAGTTTCAGCGCTTCTTCATTGAGCTTGGGGCGCTTTGCTGGCCGAATGGACTTGAGCTCAGCCCAGGTAGCATTCATGCGCGGCTACAAGCCTCGGGGTTGCTCAAGTCTCACTCGTCGGTTGCTTGATGGCGGAACTACTACCCCAGCTCCTCGACAGTTAAGCTGAACTCAATCCTGAAAGAGGGCATCCACCGACGGCGCCGAGAGAACTCAGTCCAGCTTCGGCAGCTCCAAGGTCCCCCAGTCGCGCGCAGCGGTGAGCAAGCACGGCTCTGGGACATCTCCCCATGAGACGCGGTCATTCGCATGTAAAACCCTATTCCCGCACTACATCCTCAATTGACGTCGCGTTGAGGATCCGTTCAAGGAAGACTTCGAGGCGCGCGGAGGGAGCCGCCGAAACGGTGTGTTCAATATCCGCTGGTATCGGCCCGAATTTAAGCTTCATCAGCTTGAGAACGCTGAGCACACGGCCTTCTTGTCGGCCTTCCTGTCGGCCTTCAGCTTGGCCTTCCTGTCTGAGCTGATCAACGATGTTCATGGCGATGTCCTGAGCTTTTGAAGTGTAAGGCGCGAGTGCTTGAGCCAGGCGCTGTGGGGTGAGGCCCGGTGCGACCCTGGAAAGGTACTCGAAAATGATGGCAAGCGCACGGGCGCCGTTTGGCGAGGTCACCAGGGCGGCAAAAAGGTCGGCGAACGGCACAAGAGCTTGCATCAGGGCCTCTTCGGATTCACGCGAGCGGCTGAGAGCGGCAACTGCCAACGTTGCAAAGGCGCCGAAGGCTCGTTGGCGCAGTTCTTCGTCGGGGATGCCACTGATGTCATCAAGGTGAAACTCGAAGTTGGGGAGACCTCGAACGAGCTCTGGGATGGTGTCTAGATTGGGGTCGAAAAGCGCGCTGAACGCCTTGGATCGGGTCCAGCCTGTCGCGCTATGGTGTAGGACGAGGGGGATGATGGGCGGGAGAAAAACGGCATTTGGGTTTCTTTGGCGAAACGTTTCCCAGATGTCGACCATATAGCCGAGAACCTGAAATGGCGTCCAGCGATCAGAGAAGCTCTTGTGCTCAAAAAGTACGTAGACCAGGGCGGGCTTGCCGAGGATGGGGACCGTGAAGAGCAAGTCAGCGTGGCTTTCGGCAAGCTCTTTGCTCCGAAAGGAGCCCGGAACGAGGGATAGCTTGCTGAGATCGAGAGCTCGCGTAAGGTCATTCGGCAGAATGGCGCGAAGCTCAGCTGCGGCGCATTCCGGCGAACTGAAAGCTTCTTTGAAGAGGGAGTCATGGTGATTGGCCACTGTTCACTCAGCATATCGCATTTGATGTGACTCGTGCAACCTGATTGAGGTGTGAATCTGTGAGGACAACTAGGGGAAAACCCTGGCAGTGACGCCCATGGGGCTGGGAAGTATGAGGTGGACACGTGCGAGCCGAGCCTCCCGAGCCCTTTGTCATCGGCCACCTGTGGAGGGCTACTTTGTGCGCGGCCGTGGCCACTACGTTGTTAAGTGCTTTGCGGTTGGTGAAAACTGGCTAAGCCTTGTCGATGTCATTGGTTGATTTCTTTCGCCCCAAGTGGCAGCACTCGAACCCGGCTGTTCGGGCCGCCACGATTGCAAACATCGTGGACCGAGGCACACTGGAGGCCATTCTCGACAGCAACGCCCCGCTCGACGTGCGTGAGATTGCCGCGGAGCGCCTCTTTGTAGACGACCACATCCGTTCTCACGCTCGCCGCTCAGTTCGCGAGGCAGCTGTTCAGGTTCTCCGCAATCAGACGCTGCTCCGGGCGATTGCCGAAAACGATGCTGACTCCGCCATTCGTGCTCAAGCAGTTGGCAGACTTGAGCCACAGCAAACCTGTAGTCTTTGCGGTCAAATTGGCCCCGTGTCGCGACAGATCTGCACCTGTGGGTTCGATCTCGCAGGCGGCGACTTGCCGCTCGCACAGGCCGCATGCAACGGCGTGCGTCGGCGTGCGAAGGGTGGCGTGCTGCTTATCGGGGTGGGTTTGCTTGGCGGGCTACGGACGTTTCCAATTCACCTGTCGCTTTTCATAAGTATCGGTGGCCATCACGTTGACCTCTTGTTCGTGTTCGGCGGGTGCACTCTGCTGGCCCGCGGATGGCGTATGCACACTCGACCGTGGACAGCGATAAAACGCGAAGGGGCTCCCGCCTAACGCCCTACGCCGCCTTCGACCAATCCCGTCGCAGTGCCACCAGACGGGTCCTCATCTGGTATTCTTTTTTAATTCTGAAAGACGGCGTCCACCGAAGACGCCGAGAGAACACGCTCAGTCCATCGCGACACCTCCGCTTCATTCGCACTTTGGATTCGATCACGGACTTCCTCAGAAACCCCGCCAAACTTCAGGGTCAAGAGCCTCCCCCAGTCGCGCGCAGCGCTAGCGAGCACGGCTTTGGGGTGAGACCGGCCGCCTGCAGGCGCCTAGAAAAATTTATTCAAATATTGAAGTGAATCTGTGGCCGAGGACGGACGAGAGGGGGCAGGGATATTAAGGCTAGTGCGGTGCCTAAATGCCCTTTAACGTCACGGTTCCCAGCGGTTGAATCACAACTTCCTGCAGCAGATCAGCGAACGAAACCACTTGAAAATTCGGGTATTCCACTTCGAGCAGACCACGTACAAAACGTCGAATGGCAGGCTGAGTGAGAATAACTGTGGCGCTGCCGGCGGGCGGTGGGGTGGTCTGAATGGCGTTGGCAATCGCGCGCACAATGTCTCGACTTGCGGCGGGGGCGAGACTTAGGAATTGGCCGGCTGAGGTCTTGGTGGTGGAGTCTTTGAGGGTTTGTTCGATCATGGGATCGAGGAGGTAAACCTGTAGACGCTTCGCGTCGCCGGCGAGGCGATGGGTGGTGCTGCGTTTAAGTGCGCTTCGGGCCAGCTCGGCGAGCTCTGCGGCGGGCTTGTCGACAGCAGCGGCTTGGGTGAGGGCGTCGAGGATGGTGCTGAGATCACGGATGCTAACTTGCTCTTGCACCAGGGTGCGGAGCACTTCCGAGAGCACGGGGACGGAGAGAGGCTTTGGGACAAGCTGGCGGGTGCTGCCGGGTTTGACGCTTTCGAGGGCATCTAAGAGCTGTTGAGTTTCTGAATGGCCGATAAAGTCGAAGGCGCGCTCTTGGAAGACTTCGGTGAGTTGGGTGGTGAGCCAGGCGCTGACGGCTGCTGCGCTGAGCCCTTCGGGGAGCGTGGCTCGGCGCACGGGCAATTCGTGGACCGAAAATAGAACTTCGTCGGGGCCTAGGCTTGGATTGAGCTCTAAAGTGCCTATGGGAACTGGCACTCCGAGGACTGAGAAGATTTGGGCGCGCGCGCTGGCGACGGCTTGGGTGAGGCTAGTGCTGACGCTGTGGCTGGCCTTCGATGCGGGTTGCTCGCTAGCAGGTTGACGCCCGAAACCCACGGACCACGGCGCCAGCATCGGCAAAAAACGCGGCTGGCCGTTTAGCCATTCGACAGGTTGTTTCACAGCGGAAATGGAGCTTTCTGCCAAGCTGCGCGTTCGGGCCCGGGAGGCCGCGATCAGGAGTGAGCCGATAACCAAGAATGGCAATGCGGGCAGCCCAGGTATCACTCCGAGTATCAAGATCAGCGCACCCGAGGCGAGCAGCGCCTTGGGCTGACCGAGCAATTGGGCCGAAAGATCGGTCCCGAGGGAGGTTTCGCCGTCTTCACTGGTGACGCGCGTAACGAGGATACCGGCAGCGGTGGCGATCACCAAGGCAGGGATCTGGGCGACGAGGCCGTCGCCGATGGCGAGTAGCCCATAGCGCTTCAGGGCTACGCCGAGGTCCATGTGGCGCTGCCCAACACCGATCGCCACGCCCGCTCCAATGTTGACGAGCGTGATAATGAAGGCGGCAATCGTGTCGCCCTTCACGAATTTCATCGCCCCATCCATGGCGCCGTAGAATTGGCTCTGGCGTTCGAGCTCTTTTCTGCGCCGCCGCGCCTCGGGATTGTCGATAGCCCCCGCACGCAAATCGGCGTCGATTGCCATTTGTTTACCGGGCATCGCATCCAACGTGAAGCGGGCTCCCACTTCGGCGACGCGTTCGCTCCCTTTGGCGATCACCACAAACTGAATAATGGTGAGGATCAGAAAAATGACCGCGCCCACCACGTAATTGCCGCGCACCACGAAGTTGCCGAAGGCGGAAATGACCTCGCCTGCATCGGCTTGCAGTAGGATGAGCCGGGTGGACGACACATTGAGTGCCAGCCGGATCAAGGTGGTTAACAAGAGCAGGCTCGGAAATGCGGCAATCTTGAGCGCGTCAGAAACGTAGAGGGACACCAGCAGAATCGCGACCGACGAAGCGAGGTTGGCCGTTAACAGCAAGTCCAAGAGCCAGGTGGGCAAGGGGATGATCATCAAGCCCACGACGGCCATGACCAAAATAGCGAGCACCAGATCGGGGCCGTTGAGCTTGCGTTGCAATGCGGGTGGCGCGAGCTTGGCGAGGGCAGGGAGCATCAGCAATATCCTCAGATTAACTGGGCTGTGTAAAAACGGCGAGCACGCCGCAGTACATGTGCAGCGCTAATTCGTCTCGGTAGGGGCCGATTTCGAACGAGCTCAGCATGCCCAAGAGGGGCAGCGAGCCGAAGCGGCTCTTGATAATGCGCGTATCCACACCCGGAGACGAATAGAGGGCGCGTCCGCGGCCAGCGCAATTGAAGTAGAGGCCAAAGAGTGGCGCCGCGCCTGCGGTACCGCGCATGAGCTCTAGGGTTTTTTGCTCAAGATCCAGCCTTGCCGC
The DNA here is from genome assembly GCA_038251425.1 of Polyangiales bacterium. Classification (GTDB taxonomy): domain Bacteria; phylum Myxococcota_A; class Polyangia; order Polyangiales; family Polyangiaceae; genus JBBRRP01. The sequence continues at coordinate 26,440 of JBBSBI010000037.1, read as the reverse complement.
TTCCGGATCGCGTACGGCAAATGCCATGCGGAGATCTGGGCGCACTTCAGGCGAGACCAAGACTCCTCCGCGTACCGGATCGATGCCCTGGATCCCTCGCAGCAACAGCTCCGGCGGGCCTGTTTCCGTGGCACTTTCTTCAGGCGCCAACGCGGCGAGAATCAACGGCTGCCCGGTCAGATCTTTGCCCAGCCGATTCAAGATTTCCAAGGCGCCTTCGTGTTCGATCTCAAGGATCACCGAGCCTCGGGTTTCGGTGATGATCCCAAGTGGCATCAATAAGCGGCAGGCTGGAGAAACGGCGATCTTGGGTGGCGTGAGCCCGCGGAGAACCAACAATGCCGCAGCCCCTGGCGTGATTTGGCCTTCGGCGTCCACACAAACCGTTGCCGGGGCACTCACGGCTCCGGCGCCGACGATGCGAGGCGGAACGCGCTCTTGGTTGAGCAGGTCTAAAATATCCGGATCAAAACGCTGCGGATCGGTAAAGAGGAGAGCTGTGTCCGCGCGTCGCGTTTTCTCGGGCAGGGCTTGCAGCACGGACTTGGCCATTTGTTCGGCTGAGCTCGCGGCGAGCGGATGCACGGCGACCTTGGCGCCACTCCACACCAAGCCCGCTACAGCAGGTTGGCCTTCCAATTCACCTGCTTCAGTAAGCACGCCGGCTGCACTCACGAGCAGCGCAGGAACACCGGGCGCCAGGTGCGCGATGGCCTGGGCGACCACTTGCATGAAACCTGGCGCGCAGCCGCCGAAGAAAAGCAGTAAACCGGCGTTGTGTGTGACCTCACGACACGCTGTTCGGATGGCACGCAGCACTGCAGCTTCTGTAGGCTCAGCTACTGAAAAGCTCTTCGCAGGCGTGCCCATACATCTTGCACTCGCAAGGTATTGGGGTGGAAGCCCCCACGCAAGGGCGTCTGTACGGTCCTGGTCGTTTGGGGCCTGACGTGAACCATAGACTCCTCTACTCTTTCGGATCGTGCCCGTCTCCCTCGCTCTTGATCTCGAAATGCGTTCCTACGGGGCCACCCACGTTGGGATGCGGCGTGAAGCGAACGAGGACGCGTTTCTGCGCGACGATGAGCTTGGGCTCTGGATCGTGGCGGATGGTATGGGCGGGCACGCGGCGGGCGAAGTAGCTAGCCAAGAAGCCATCGACGCCATCTACTCCATGGTCAAGCGCGGCAAGGAGTCGTTGTTTGCCTCAAGTCCGAGCGCGGCGGAGCTGATGCGGTCGGCCTCCCGGCTTCTCGAAGGTGCGGTGCAGTCGGCGACGTACATGGTCTTTGGGTTGGCCCAAATGGATTCCGGTCGAATAGGGATGGGCACCACCATCAGCTCCATGCTCCGCTGTGGGAGCCTATTGATCTTGGGGCAAGTCGGCGATAGCCGGATCTATCGCGTGCGCGGCAGCGATGTTCTGCAGCTTACCGAAGATCACACGCTCGTGGCTTGGCAGTTGAAGCGCGGGCTGATCACCGAAGAGCAGGCGAAGGTGAGCCGGCAACGCAATGTGATCACACGCGCGGTGGGCAATCGAGACTACGTCCAAGTGGATATCATCGTTGCTGAGGCAGAAATGGGTGATCAATACCTGCTTTGCAGCGATGGTCTGCACGGTTACTTGAACGTTCCAGAAATTGCCGAGATCGCGAGCCTGGGCGGGCAGCACGCGGTGGAGCGTTTTATCGATTTGGCTAATGAGCGCGGCGGAAAAGACAATATTACCGCGATCTTACTTGAGACTAGCTAAGGCTGTTCCGAGCGCTAGGTTTGTCGGATTTCTTGGCCGTGAGCCCGCGCATCCTGTAGCGATTCAGGTCACGTGGATGTTGGGAACGCGCTTGAGCGTTCTCAAAAGGGCCTATTGAGAACCGAGGAGAAACCAGTGAAGAAAGCCAAGCGCATCGCCGTCCTGATGGGTGGCACCTCTGCCGAACGTGAAATCTCGCTGAAGTCGGGAGAGGCCGTGGCAGACGCCCTGGAGGCGTCTGGGCATCACGTGCTCAGGGTTGACCTGGGTTCGGGCAAAGACGTGCTGGCGGCCCTGTGCAAGGTGGAGATGGATACTGCAGTGCTCGCTCTGCATGGCCGCCTGGGGGAAGACGGCTGCGTGCAGGGTCTGCTGGAGGTGCTGGGCGTGCCGTACACCGGGTCCAGTGTGCTTTCGAGCGCACTCGCGATGGATAAAGTGAAAGCCAAGGAGTTGTTCCGCCTCCACAATATCCCAACGCCTCCGTACTACGTGGTGAGTGATGCCACGTCGGACGTGCGCGAACTCCACGGTTCGTTTGGTTTTCCCGTGATCGTGAAGCCTCGGCGTGAAGGATCGAGTGTCGGTGTGGCCAAGGCGACGTCGATCGAAGAGCTCGAGCTGGCCGTGCGCGCAGCTTTTGAGCACGATAGCTCAGTGCTGATCGAGCGGTTTGTGGAAGCTCGGGAAATTGCTGTGGCGATCCTCGACGGCAAGGTGCTTGGGGCGATCGAGATTGCGCCGAAGAAGGGGATCTATGACTACGAGGCCAAGTACACCCCGGGCATGACGGAATATTTCTTGCCGGCTCGTATCAGCAGCGCACGCCTACGTGGAGTCACCCATCTCGCTGAGCGAGCGGTTGAAGCGCTTGAAGCCAGGGGCGCCGTCCGTGTGGATCTGCTGGTCACCGAAGGCCAAAACGAATACGTGCTCGAAGTGAACACCTTGCCAGGCATGACCGAGACGAGCCTCTTGCCCAAGATCGCAGCCGCCGCAGGTTTCACATTCACGGATCTCTGCGAAGCCATCCTGGCCGGAGCCACGCTCCACGCGCAGCCCCCCGCGCGAACCACGGAGCATCGAGCCACCGAAATTCAATCCGACGGCGAGTTTGGACTTTCGGAGGCCAGCGTGCACGAGTTTGAGCTCGAAGATGACGTCCACTACGAAGTCACCGAGGCCGATCTGATCAGTGCGGTCGGCTGAGCCGATTGCCAAGCCGAAAAATCAGCCAACTGTGCGCCAAAATCGAGCGCCGACTGCCCTCGGGCGATTTTTGCATCTTAGCGTTGTCGAACCGGCAGCGAGCGACTATACGGGCAGCCCTCAAGTAACTCCGTCCCCGTCGTCTAGCCGGCCCAGGACACGGCCCTTTCAAGGCTGTAACACGGGTTCAAATCCCGTCGGGGACGCCAGTTTTTTTAGAGTTACTTGAGGCGCTTGAGCGCGTTGCGCTAACTCTTGTAACGCTCATCGACGTTAACATACGACTCGTCCAGCGAGGTCAGCAGGTTGTAACGAACGAGGTGGCCGAGGGCAGCCGCTCCGTCTTTCCAGCCGATCTTTTTGCCCTCGAGTCGAGTGCGCGGATAGTAGGAAATGGGCAATTCGTAGACTCGGGCTCGGACTTTTGCGAGCTTTGCGGTGAGCTCCACCTCGATCCCAAAGCGCTTGGACTCAAGCTTCATGGATTTCAGAAGATCGGCGCGAAAGACCTTGTAGCAAGTCTCCATGTCCGTGAGGTAACAACCAGACAGCAGATTGCTTGCGATCGTCAGCGAACGATTCACGAAGTAGTGGTATGTCCGGTGAACCTGGTTGCCGCTCTTCTTGAAGCGGCTGCCGTAGACAACGTCGGCTTTTCCGTCGATGAGTGGCTGGAGGAGGCCGGGAATATCACTGGGATCGTACTCGCGATCAGCATCCTGGATCACGATGAAGTCACCCGTCGCCTCCTTGATCCCTCGGATAACGGCAGCACCTTTTCCTTGATTCTCAGACTGCGCAATCAGCTTGAAGTTGTGGCGTGATGCCTGAGCCCTCAGGATTTCAAGGCTTCGGTCGGTGGAGCAATCGTCGATGAAAATCCATTCGCGCTCGATCTGGCAAGGAGCCGCGAAAAGGGTCTCGAGCACGGACTCGAGCTGGGGTTCCTCGTTGTAGACCGGTACGATTACTGACAATTTTGACATCGTTGCCTCACGTTGGGTTCCACGGGCTCTTAGCTGGCCAGGGAGTCGCGAACAAGTCTTGCCCGACTCGCGGGATACCCTTCCGGTTCCTGCTAGGCGCGAGCCGCGGTTAATCGGCATTGTCGCGTGCCCAGCTGATGTGATATCTCGGCCTCAACTGCTTGTGCGAAACTCATCTGGCCTTCGAAAAGCTCTTCTGGTGCTATTCGTCGTCCTTGCAACGTCCAGCCTCGTGAGTGGCCTTCGCCTGGAGGACGATTCCTACCAGCACTTCGCGCGTAGCTTTCATCAGGTATCCACGTTCGACGTGCGTGCCATCATCCTCGACGTGTGGAACAAGCCCGTCACAGGCCTGTTCTACGGTATGACGGGGTTGTTCGGGATCTACGCGCCGCGGCTGCTCAGCGTGGCGATCACTGTAGGGACCGCGTACCTGACAGCGCAGTTGTGTGCGCGCTTCGTGCGTGCAGAACGAAGTGCGGAGAGTTGGGCATTCGTGGTGTTCTTCGCGGCCCAGATGGCGGTGCTGAAAGATGCGTTCGTCACGATGACGGAAGGGCCGGCGGCATTTTTCTTGGCGCTGGGTCTTTGGCTTCGTCTCGTCAGAGACAAGCCTTGGGTAGCGGCAATTGCAATTGGTGTGGTGCCCCTTTGTCGCGCCGAGATGGTTCCGATTACTGGTTTTGTTGGTCTTTGGCTGAGTGTTGACGCGTGGCGTTCTCGTGGAACGTCGGAGAAGGTCAATTGGCGTCACGCGTTCCCACTTTTGTTAGCAGGATTTCCTTTCGTTGCGTGGGTCGGTGCCGGCGTTCTCGCTACAGGTGACCTTCACTGGTTTAGTCGAAGCTCCTACGCTTACCTGCGAAGCTGGGACCTTCCGGGTGTGTTGCGTTACAACGTACTGAGTGGTCTGCCTCATGTGCTGCCGATCCCTGCGCTATTTTTGTTTTTCGTCGGCATACTGCGTGGTCTTGGGAGCTTGCGTGGCAAGCAAGAACGGTGGCAGCTTGTGCTTCTGGGCGGTGCGCTTCTCATCCACTACGTCTTGCTGAACACGCTCGTGGTGTTTCCGAAAGGATGGTTGGGGTTGCCCGCCGGTCACGCAGTTGCAGCGGCGAACGCACGGAACTATACCCCGACAGCCCCAATTGCAGCCGTGTTCATCGGGCTCGGCGTTGTGGCCTGCTTGCAGAACAGACAGCGATTGTTGGGGGTCGTTCTTGCCGCATTGGGCCTCTCAGCCCTCGCCATCATCTCGGGGCGTTTCGGTAGTTGGGGTCCGCTTGCCCTCGACCTATCCGTCCTGATCGCCAGCGCCTGTGGGATTTGGTTCAGTCTCCACTCCAGAAAACGAATCGCACAACGCCACTTTCTTAGCATCGTCGCCAGCGCCTGCTTGATCGCATCTTTCCTGGTTCGCCCGCTATTTTGGTATCCGACGCGTTGGAACGATCGACGGGCCGCCAGTGTCGAAGCCATGCTTGCGCTGGTTCGTGCAGAGAAACCTGCGCGCGTGGTTCAAGACCTAGCGTCGTCGCTTGAAGTATTCGGTGGGCTCGAAGGGGTCGATGCCAGCTGGACCTACCCGCACCTATTCCCTACGTCACTCGCTGCAGCCCGAACGGGGGCGATTTTAGTGCTTGAAGCAGACTCACGAGGGAACCCATCTGGGCGTTATCCTATAGAATTAGTGAAACAGCTGGCTCGCTCGCTAGGAATGGGACCTTCTGAGTTTCAGCTGATCAGACGCTATGCGTCCCCGCCGCAGCAAAATTGGTTAACCCTCTTAGATCGCGTGGCGTCCAAGAATCAGCCCGTCTACTGGTTAGCCTATAGGATGCGGAAGCGTGGGCATGACGGGTGAGGTCAGCACCGCCGTCTTTCCGCTCCAATCAGTACGGCATGTTCGCGAACAGGTCCGCGAAGTCTGGGGCGCTCTTCACGGTCTCGAGCACCGGGACTCCGAGCGTGAGTTCGAGTGTCTTCAGGAGCGAGCTGTGGGTGTACTTGATCTGGCTGACGTGATTGGCCCTGATGCTGGGACCGAGTGCTAAAAAGGGCATCTTGGGGGTTTCTTCGCTTTCGTCGAAGACGAGGAAGATGACGCCGGCGTTCGCGTTGGCGTAAGCGAGCAACGGGGGCAGATTTTCTGAGAGCCAGGCGTCTCCCGCTTTGATGGCGTTGGGCTCGGGGCAACCGCTCTGGCCGTGCATGTCGTGGCATTGATCGGGGGTGATGAAAACGTATGCGGCCATGTCACCTTTTAGGTCGGTGGCGAATGCCGAATACGGCCGGTGATGTTGACTGCAGCGCGCGTTCGTTTTCGAAGGAGGACTACCCGACACATCGCGGAAGAAGATAAAGGGATTATGCTTGGGTTGGTAAAAGCCATCGGGTTCAATTGGGCAGGAACCTGTATTGGCACTGAGGCCCTCCTGATAGCTCATCCAGCTGATTTTAGCCTTGTCTAGCTGAGTGCTCAGGTGCTCGGTGCTGTCCGTGCTGTTGGAGGCGGATGGCGGATCATTGGTGCGAAAGGTGTGGTCTGAAAAAGCGTTGGTGCCAGCCTCCATCCACACGTAATGCGGTTCGCTCGGGATGTCGGGCGGCAACTGGTCGACGAAATTCGCGGCACTGCTGCCTTGGGCCAGAAGCGAATTGAAGAACGGAGCCTCCGCCGTATTGCCCACGATGGTGCGCGCGTCTTGATTCTCCAGCGCGATCACGAACACGTGCTTGAGTGGCATTTTTGGGCCAAGCACGCGGGGTTTAGCCTCCGTCGGCGGTGCGCTAGCTATCCGCGGATTAACCGCGCTCGGTGGAGCGAGCACCTGCTTGGACTCAACCTTGCGAACCAATTCTTGCTCGCGCTGATCTGACTGCTTGTGGTGACAACCGCTCAAGAGCGTGGCCAAACAACAAACACTGAGGTGCGAGAGACGAAGAGCCATAGGACAGGGAGCTAACGCCCTAACTCGATTGAAGGGAAGGCTTTGCCCTCTCAAACCCTGGGGGGCTCCGGCAGGCAAAGACTTCGATCCTCAAGGCCGTGAAGAAATAGGCTCCAAAAGCGCGGTTTGAGCACGCAGATTCGCCATTCTGTGGCGAAATTTTCACCACTTCATGGCGAATTTGCTCAGACATTCTGGCGTTTGCCGTGCCTGTCCTTGAGTTCCGGGAGGCACACGCCAGGTCGCCGTGCCTCCGCTGTTCGGTGAGTGAGGTGCGGCCCCTAAAAATACGACACGAATCGCAATCTAGGGTCATGCTCTTTTTGGGGCTGGCGCACGGGCCGAGGCGGAGGTTTGATCGCGGTCATGCGAAATAGGGAGAGCGGCCGTGAGTCGGATTCAATCGCGACAGGGCTTCGGGCTCCCAGGTGGATATCGCGCGCTCCTGTCGCATTTATGCTCTTGCTCGGCACGGGGTGCGGCAGGGCGGAGTTGCTCTTGCCGTGTGGAGATGGGCTGGCAGGAGCAGGCGGCGCTTGCGCTATCTCAGACGCGGCGAGCGCTGGCGATGCAGTGGTCACGGGAGCGGGCTCTGGATCTGGTGGAGGCGCCTCCTGCGCTGAAGCTGAACAGGGAATGAAGTTGTATGACGGAACCACCGCCACAGGCTGGCGTCTCATCGGGCGCGGCCAGATGGTGCAAGAAGACGGCTACGCACGAACCCGCGGCGACGGACGCGGCCTTGGCCTTTGGTACTATTCAGCCAGAACGTTTACGAATTTTGTTTTGCGCGTCGAGTTTCGCCAACAATCGCTCTTTTCCAACTCCGGAGTGTACGTTCGATTTCCGGATCCTCGAGGCAACGTGCTTCGCCCCATCGGCGAAGGCTACGAGGTTCAGATCGGAGGCGCACCGGGTGAGAAAGACACAACTGGCGCAATTTATGACATTCAAGCCGCCAGCCCGCTCGGAGAGATCGTCGAAGCGAGCACTTGGAATGCACTCCAAATCCGCGTCGTGGGGCAAGCGTACGAAGTGTGCTTGAACGGAAAGACGATCAACTCCTTCGTGGGGGAGCGCAGCACTGCCGGCTACATCGGGATCCAGGTGCACGATGCTTTCACGGATGTCGTGGATGTGCGCTCGGTCCGAATTTTAGAGCTACCGTAGGCCGCACGGCTCTGGCTAATTGGCATTCCCGGGCTTCAACCGCTCGACTTGGCAGAGTTTGGCTTTGAAGGCGCCTGAAAGCCGTGAAGCACCCGCTTCAACCGTACCCGGGAATTCAAAATCTAGCAGACCAGAGATCATTCGTTCGCGATCCAGCGGCGCTTCTCGGAGTTTTATCTGACCACCAGGGGCTAACGACCAAGATCTGGCGCCGATGCGAATGATGGGTTCCGCAGAGCGAGCCCGGGGGGACTCGCCGGCCCCAGGATGACCAGCCCAGGGATAGGTATTGGGGGTGATCTGCGTGCCCGCACCCGTGACCAGGGTGATGGTCACCAGGATTTCTTCGGCAGTTGGCGCACGAAACGTGTCGCAGCTGAGTGGGTAACTGGAAAGGGTGATGCGGAGTTCATTGCCGCCATTGGGCAATTCCAGGTATTCTGCGAGCGCCGCCAGAGGCACGAAAGTTCTCTTGATGGCGGGACCGCTGAGTGTGAATTCGATCTCGGGAAGCTTCTCCTTTGCGCAAGTCGTGAGCATGAGAAGCAGCGCTGTGACGCCACAGCTAGAAGCCGGCAACTTGAGCGCTCGCATGCAACACCTAGGCTGTAGCTTGGGCGGGGGAGGAGCGGCGTACGGCAATTGGCCAGGCAACTTTGGCAATGCTTGGGGCCAGATCGCGCAGGGCCCTTCGGGCTTGGGTGGCGGAGGGGCGATGCCGTGGATCGTGTCGCAAGCAAGCCGCAAAAATCACTGCAAGTTCACGCAAACCTGGCGTGTGTGCCAGGCGGGTGAGACCCGCGGGCCAGCCATCGTGGCCCACCTGAAGTGCCATGAGCGTCATCTCATCGTCCGCGTCGAAGAGCAGCTGGGTGGTCAAGAGTTCGTACGCCGTGCACGCGAAGCTGTACATGTCAGCGGCCAGTGGAGTGGGCGAATGATCTTTGGGTCCAGCGCCCAAGATCTCAGGGCTGCAATATTCAAGCGTGCCGCAACCTGGGCGAACATGGCGGCCACTCAAACCAAAATCCACGAGGACGGCCGTCGAACCTTCGCGTAAGATCACGTTGGAAGGCTTCACGTCCAAGTGGCCAACGCCCACCTGATGCATCGTTTCCAAGCCGGCCAAAATGCCATCTAGATACTGAAAGACATCTGGCATCTTGAGGGAATGACTGCGAATCAGGCGATCGAATCCGGCGCCTTGAATCAGCTCCATCACCAAAATAGGCTTGGGACGTGCCGCGAGATCGAAGGTGACGAAGCGCGCCAGATTGGGATTCTGCGGCAAGGAGAGCAATGCTCCGGCCTCGTCTCGAAACATTTGGAAGAACTCTTGCTCAGACAGACTGCGCGCGGTGGTGGGGTCATACTGAGGGACTTTGAGCGCGAAGGCTTCAGCCTTCTTGTTGTGGCGTTCTTCAAAACGTCGCGCCACGAACACCGAGCTCACACCACCCGTTCCTAAGGCACGCACAACATAGAACGCGCCAATCGTACGGCGCGGGAGCAGCCAATCGGGTAGCGGCGCTCGACGTTTTTCAAGTGGGATCGCTAAAACATCCGCCGTGCCTTTGACAGGTAAGCGGGCGATGCGTCCGAGAACGGTTTTGGTGGCTTGGGCGATCGGCAACGGGAGCTCGGCCCCAAGCTCCGCGAGAGCCATCTCCATTTGGCGGCGATTGGCGGGGACACCTGAACCCACGGCACGTTCGATCAATGCGGAGATGGAGGTGACTTCGGCGACGATTTCCAAGTGATCGGGCTCAAGGCCCAGTAGCCGCTTCTCGGCAAACTTCATCATCCGGCGCAGGGAATCGGTGGCTTCTTCCAAATCTCCGATCACATCAAGGTTGGAACCATTGCGATCGATGAGATCTTCGAGACCTCGGGCGTTCGCCACGGCACGCAGACCGCGTCCTAAGCGTAACAGTGTTTGCTTGAGTGCTTCACCGCGGAACGCGCCTCCCCCCAATCGGTGGGCAAAGAGCATGACAGATTCAGCCAGCTTGCTCACTTCCAGCTCCGCGGGGATGTGCGTGCTCAATTCGAGTGGTGGGGGCGGAAACGTTTCTTCAATGGGGATCAGGAAGGACGCATAGGCCGAGAGTGGCTCGCGCACGTCGGGGTGAATCGCGGCATCTGCAATCGCCAAAACCGTTGGTCCGTCGCTCAAGGCATGCAACACAGCCAGCAGCACCTCGCTGGCTTCGTAAACGTTTTCACGCACGGCAGCGTCAAAACTCCGCGCCAAGGTGGCACAGAGGATGCGATGCACGCCTGCTAGCGGATTGGCACCAAGTTTTTTGAGGAGCAGTCGGATGGCGTGACGCAGTCGGATGCGCACACCGCTTTCATCGGATTCGGTGGTGGCCGTCTCGAGATCCACGAGGTGAAGCAGTGTCTTCAGGCAACGCCCATGCGCCAGCTCCAAGGCGCGTGTGGGGACGCCTTGTTGGAACTTCTGTTCGGCTTCCAGCAACCAGGTGCTGAGGCGATTGTAGAGCCGTTCTAGCTCAGGAATGCTGTGATCGGTGTCGCCCGGCCGGCGGCGCAAGAGCAATAGATTGGAGAGCCGCGCGTGCTCCAAGATGTTGAGATCGAGATCGCTCAAGATCGCGAGTAGCAGGGGAAGCTGCGCAGGATCCAGCAAATCGCCCGCCACCAAGCGGTCCATACTTTCGTGCGCTTGGGCGAGCGCTTGAGTCGCGAGTTCGAAGGCGTGAATTGCCCCGTCGGTTTCAAAGGCGACCATGGACAGGCGAATCGCATTGCCAAGTGTGGTGACGCCCCGACTGCGTGCAGCGAGCATCTCGAGCGCTTCTGCAGCGATCTGCGGCAACAGGGAAACACGATCCGCATCGGACAGGCTATCGTGCAAGCGTTGCCCGATGGTCGCACCAAATTGGGGAGTGCTCACATCGTTCAAGAGATCCGCGATAGCTTCGGCAACATCGGCACGGTTGGCACCACTCAACTGTTCCAAAAGCTCTTCGGCGATGTCCGGCTCCGCCTCGATCACGCGCGGCAATCCCAGCACCATGGTGGCGATGAGTCCGGGATCTCGCTCCGCAAGCTCCCCGCCCGTCAAACGCAGACACTCGACGAAACCTTCTTCTGGGTTATTGGCAGTGGCAGCAACCATCGACACGGCAGCTCTTCGCCACTCCGTCGGCGTGAGACCGGGGTCGAGCGCGACCTCCATTTCATCGCGAAGCGTTGCGCTCACGGTACTTAGCAAGCCTCTGGCCGAGGCGGCATGGCGCCAGACCAGGGGCTCGCGATCACCAAGCAGACGATCAAAGACCGGTCGCGCCCACGAGCTGGTGATGAGCTGTTCCACTTCCAGTGCGCCTGTTTGCGCGCGGTGGGTCGCTTCTCGTGCGGCGTGCTCAAATAACCGAGCTGCCAAGCGTCGCGCGGGGAGCGCCCCGGTGGAAGGCTGCTCCACCCAATGCCGAAACAGCTCGCGGCGACTGACTATCGTGAGCGCCAGAGGATCGGCGTGCACAGAGGTACCGATCGAAAGATCGAATAGCAGCGCCATGCGGGCCTGCATCGAGGGCGATTCCAACGTGCGACCCGAACCGAGCGCCATGCGTGCGGCAACCACAGCAAACGTGCTGGCCGTGCCTTCATTCAGTCGCGAGAGCACCCTGCGTCCTAGCTCGCGCCTCAGCCTGGAAGAGCTGATCGCCGCCATGATCTCGTACAGCGCCAAGGCAGCAGAGCCCGGTGCGATCCAATCAAGATCGTCCGCCAAACCCGAATCCACCACGACACCCACGGCTAACTCCAGGCTTTGCCGGTCAACACCATCCAGCGGTGGCGGCCCTAAAAGCGGGGAACTCTGGCTCAATGCCGCGATGGCCTGACGCCAATTCGCGCGCCGTTCAGCCGCATCTTGCAGCCGCGGCAGGGCCGCCAGAGCTTCCACTGGGTTTGGGCGAGAGCGCATTGAATTGAAAACCTAGGATACAGGAGGGCCTGCAAGCGGATAGGCGGAATCAACTTCAATAGTCGTGCCCGCTGAACGTGTTGCCCAGAATGGGCATCCCACTTTCTGCGCGCGTGTGTGGTTGTGGCTGCCAACAAATCAGCTCAAACTCGCATTCGGTGACAAGATTGTCACCACTCCCTTGCAACTTCGGCTCAGGAGTCAGGATCTGTATGACGCTCAACGGTGATGCTCCTCTCAACGAACCAGTGCTGGCTTACGCGCCGGAGAGTCCCGAACGGGCAACGCTGGAGCTGGAGCTGGAGCGGCAAACGACTACGGAGTGTGAAGTTCCCCTTTGGTTGGGTGGCAGTCGAAAGACGGGTGGAAGTAGCGTCGAGATCCGCGCTCCACACCAACACACTCAACTCTTAGGTCACGTCGTTCAAGCCACGCCGAAGGACGTGGAACAAGCGATCCTGATTGCGCTTGAGGCGCGCCAAAGTTGGGGCAAAAAGCCGCTTCTGGAGCGTGCGCAGATCTTCCTCAAGGCCGCCGATTTGCTGAGTGGTCCCTTTCGTGCGCGCATGAACGCAGCCACGATGCTGGGGCAGAGCAAGACGGTTTACCAAGCGGAGATCGACGCGGCGGCTGAGCTCATCGATTTCTTTCGCTTCAACGTGGCGTTTGCCGAAGAGCTGGAGCAAAAGGCACTGATCAGCCCCGAGGGTACACGCAATTGGCTAGAAATGCGCCCCCTTGATGGGTTGGTGTACGCGGTTAGCCCGTTTAACTTCACCTCCATTGCTGGGAATCTACCGTGTTCTCCAGCGCTCTTGGGAAATACGGTAGTTTGGAAGCCTTCAGGCCTGGCACCACTTTCGGCGCAGGTGATCATGGAGCTGCTCCAAGCGGCTGGCCTTCCAGATGGGGTGATCAATCTGATCCAGGGAGATCCCACTGAAATATCGACGCAGATTCTCGCCAGCCCGAGCTTTGCAGGGTTGCATTTCACAGGTGGCACGGGAGTCTTTCAGTCGCTTTGGAAGCAAGTGGCCGTCAACTTGGATCGCTACGTGAGCTTTCCCAGAATGGTTGGCGAGACGGGCGGCAAGGACTTCATTTTTGCCCATAAGAGCGCAGACTTGGAGAGCTTGGCCGTCGCGATCGTGCGGGGAGCGTTCGAATATCAAGGGCAGAAGTGTTCCGCCGCATCCCGGATCTATGTGCCAAAAAGCCTGGAGTTGCCGCTCACGCAGCGCTTGGCTGAGCTGATCTCGGAAATCCGAGTGGGGGACGTGCGAGACTTTAAGAATTTCATGGGTGCGGTGATTGGCAAATCCGCATTTGAGAGAATCACTGAGTATCAACGATTGGCTGCGAGCGATCCCAGCTGCCAAATCTTGGCGGGTGGCGGAGCCGATGCGAGTGTTGGCTATTTCGTTCAACCCACGCTCGTGCAGACGCAGGATCCGAGGCATCGCTTGATGTCGGAAGAGATCTTTGGCCCCGTCGCCACATTGTTTGTTTACGCCGATGATCGGTTCGAACAGGCGCTCGAAATTTGCGATCAAACGAGCCCTTACGCTTTGACGGGGGCGATCTTTGCACAGGATCCAGCCGCGGTGGCTCAAGCTGCAGCGGCGTTGCGGTTTTCGGCGGGCAACTTCTACATCAACGACAAGCCAACCGGGGCGGTGGTCGGGCAGCAGCCGTTCGGAGGTGCTCGCCGTTCAGGCACGAACGATAAGGCGGGTTCAGTGCTCAATCTTTTGCGCTGGGTTTCGCCGCGCGCCATCAAGGAGAACTTCAATCCACCGCGAGATTGGCGGTATCCGTTCATGGGGTAGGGCGATCACGTCGTGTCGGTCGGGGCTGGTTTACGTGAGTGATCGACTCTATCTTCGGCCATACGATGGCGAACGCGACTCTCCCGAGCAACCTAGGCATCCTCTGTGTGGCCCACGGGACGATTGAGAACTTGGCTGAGATCCCGGAATTCTTGAAGGTGATTCGACGTGGGCGCCCGCCAAGCCCTGCGCTGATTCAGGAACTCACGGAGCGCTATCGGCGGATTGGAGGTTCGCCCCTGAATGCTGTGACGGCGCGTCAAGCTCAAGCGCTCGGGCAGCGCCTGGGGATCCCGGCGTTGTGGGGCATGCGCCTGTGGAAGCCTTGGGTGGCCGACGTGCTCAAAGAACAAGTGAACACGTTAACTAGTATATGTGTTTTGCCGTTGGCTCCGTTTAGCGTTCAAGTTTACTGCGACGCGGCAGAAGAGGCGTTAAGTAGCGTTCTTCAGGGTGCTCCGGGGCCAACGCTGTTTCGGGTGGAGCCTTGGGGAAGCCACCCGGGTTTTGTGAATTGGTTTGCGACTCGGATTCGAGAATCTTTGGCTAAATCCGTTGAGCCCACGCAGATCATTCTCACCGCCCACAGCTTGCCCACGCGGGCCATTCAGGCGGGCGATCGTTATCAATCGGAGGTGAGCGCGTGCGCTCTTGCAGTATCCGCTGCGCTGGCACAGCCCATTGAGCTGGCCTATCAGAGTCAAGGTGCAGATGGCGGTGATTGGCTCGGGCCAGATCTGAAATCCGCACTCAACCAAGCCGCCGCCTCCGGTTTCAAACGCGTCGTTGTGGCACCGATCGGTTTCGTTTCGGAACACGTCGAAACCCTGTACGATCTGGACATCGAGGCCGCCGGTTGGGCCAAAGAGTTGGGCTTGGTTTGGGAGCGCGTAGCGGCTCCGAACGATGACCCTGCGTTTATTCAAGTGTTGGAAGATGTGGCGCGCACGGCGATCGAACGGAACATGAGCTTATGAAAATTCGATTGTTTTGGGTGTTGGGTGCGCTCTTTCTCACACTGGGTTGCGCGTGTTTTCGAGATACCGTGAACACGAGCCCCGGCCTCAGGTGGTGGCTGTTTTCGAATTTTGGCGCCGCCAAAGTTTGTCCGGAAATGCTGAAGCATGGAGCTCCGCTCAAGCTGTTCGAAGGTGGCAATACCATCGGTCGCTATTTCCCAGAGCGCTGCCAAACCCAGGTGAATGATGCGGCACAGACGGTGACGCTGCAGTTTGGCGGAAGCGGCTATGCGTGGACGCCGATCGCCGGAAGGATCCAATTTGCTGCGGATGCCGCCATCGAATACCGCATGGACTTTAATCTGACGGAAGACGCCACGTACGTTTGGGCCAAGCCGAGCCGCATCCTTTCAGGGCCCACCTTTCAAGTTCAGGCCGTTGAGAACGCGTTAGTTGATTGGGCCACACGCTCGCCGGTGGGCTACCTCGCCAACACCTTTGGCAATCAAATCGTGTCCAATAAGCTGGCAGAAGGCTTCACCGTCGTGCACACCGACACCGGGGATGACTTCACGCTGGGCTTTCTTGCCCCGCCGGCACGGCCCAAGAAGCCGTTTGACACTGGCTCCGGTGAGCGCTTCGTGTACTCCAACGAAACAAGCGATATTCAGGCTAATCAGGTGGATTTCTTGGGACCCTTTGACGTGGTGGAAGATGGCCAAGCCCTTTTCTTACGCATGATCGGACGGGGCCCTGCGGTTGACGTGCTGCTCATTCGGCGCGGAACAGGCGATTTGTGGCGGCGAGGTCTGCAATTGGGGGCACCGCTCGGCCCGCCGCCTGAGGCTCCGGTCACAGGTTTCGGCTTGCAGCCAGGAGCTGAAGTGCGCCAAAAAATTCCTCTACCTCAAGGCCAGTATTACGTGGTGATCGACAACAGTAGCGTGGCCGGCTTGATCAATCCGCCTTTCAATTTATTGGGAGCCTTGGGAGCTAGCGTGGCCACGGTCTCGTGCGCTGTGGAGCTCGGCGAAGCGAATGCCAACTTCTGAGAGGCTTTAGCCTTTTTCGCGCATAGAGACACGCCAATCCGTCGGTAAATCCAAAAACCCTTCCATGAACAGGTTGTCGTAAATCAGCTCGCAGACGACTTGGCAGGTGGCGCTGAAGATCTGTGGGTCGACGAAGAACGCCATCGTTTCGTCTCGGAAAGGCTCGTCGCTGTTGGAGAGCCGCCCCATCAGCTCATCTTCGCAGAAGTTGACCATCTGATCCATGAAGCGCTGCTCCCATTCCCGGCGAAAATCAGGGAATGCTTGCGCCAAGATCTTATAATCGACTGCCCCGCGGCTGCTCCCGGTCTTGGCCGCCCGCACGGTGATCTTGGCGAGCGGAGCCAAGCGGGTGGGCAAATGCGTACACAAGAAATCCCGCAAAACAGCCGCAAATATCTCCATCACCCGGTTCAGCTCGGGTGAGCGCCGCGAAAGGAAGGCGACTTGCATATCGCGTTCGAACTTATTCAGCGTTTCAAGCGTTTGCTCGCGCACTTCGTCGCTCTCATAGTCAAAGCCTTCAAGCTCGGAATGCAGCCGATTTCTGTAGCGCTGGAGCAGATAGAAGATGCCCTGTTCGGCATGATAGATCTTTCGCTCTTTGTCCGCCTTGGTGCGCTCGTGCAGCTCGCTTTCAAAGAAGAGCTTCGCGAGGCGTCTGCCCACCGGTTTTAGCACCTGCGTCATGAAGGTGGCTTGGCGTTCGCCGCTCAGAAGCTTGGTCAGGAGCAGTATCAGGCTATCGGCGTGTTTGGCCTCGAGCGGCTCCGGATCAAAGGCTGGACCATCCGGGGAGAGCGAGCCTTGCACAGCCTTCAACTGCGCGACGACTTGAGCGGTGATCGCATCGAGTTCGGAATTCGTCTCAAGATCGCCCCGGTAGTGGACAATGCGCGCCTGGATCTGTTCGTTCATCAGACCCAAGGCCCGTAACGCGAGCGCCTGCTTGTCGCCCTCGGTCAGTGTTTGACCAGGAGCTGGAAGATTGGGGCGCGCGCGCGGTGGCGGAGGCGGCGGCCCACCAGGACGACGCAAGGGCGGTGGCGGTGGTTTGCGGGGCGGGGGAGCTTCGGTCACAAGCTGTGGAGGATAGCCCGAAGTTCGGTGCCGTTGACGAGGGATCGCGTCGGGCCCTACGGTGTTGGCATCATGAAGTGCCTTCGACCCGAGAATTTACAGGCGGATAGACGCTCACCCCGAAACCAGAAACGCCCCGAACGGGCCGGCCGCCACCTCGGGGCTCTGTCCTTAGTCGGTGCGGTGCTGCTCGCGGGCTGTGCCCATCAAGCCGATCTGACGAGCGCCCAACTGCCGCTTCGACGCGTGGTCATCTATCGCAATGGCGTGGCTTACTTCGAACGCGGCGGCAAAGTGGAGGCCGATCGCGTCACTTTCAAGATGCGCCCCAAGATGATTGGCGATTTTCTGGCGACGTTAGCCATCATGCAACGCGGCGGCAGTGCGGTGACTTCAGCTTCATTTCCCGTTGAAATCGAAAAAGATAAACCCAAGGATCCAGAAGTTGAACAGTTCCAGCGTGCGCTCGATAAGGCCGATCACCGGCCGGAGAAAGACGATGATCTGCGCGAAGTAGTCCTCCGGCTCGAAGAAGGAAAGCATGATCTGAGAGTGGGATATGTTGCCGAAACACCACTTTGGAAGCCTTCTTATCGCTTGGTTTTGAACGGAGCAGGCAAAGCGCAACTCCAGGTTTGGGGTATCGTACAAAACCATTCAGGCGAAGACTGGGTGAACGTTGAGCTAGCGCTGGTCGCGGGTGCACCGATCGCCTTTGAATCCACCTTGGGTACGCCGGTCACGCCAACACGCCCGATTGTGAGCGATGCCGGAGAAGTGATCTCCGCGGTGCCATCCTCAATGACCACCTACAAGGAGGAAGCTCCCATGGCGCCGCCTTCGCCCGCGATGGCTGGCGCTGCACCGGAGGCCGAAAGCGCGGAGATGGATGAGGCGAGCGCTGAAGATGCAAAAGGTTCAGATAGCGCGGTGAGTTCAGCCCCAGCTGCGCAGAGGGCTAGAGCGGGAAGGTTCGCACGGGACGTTTCTCCGGCAAAGAAAGCTGCCCAGCCAACCCCGCTCATGGCGCCGAGCGCTCCTCGCAACTTGAATGCGCTCGCCTCGGTCGCGGCCCAAACGGGCGCCACGCGCTACGAAGTTGGGACGCGCGTCACGATCCCGAACGAGAGCGCCACGATGGTGATGCTGCTGAATGAGGCTGTGCCTGGGGAAGCGGTATTCCTGTTCGCTCCCGACGGCGGCGTGCCGGATTCGAGTGTGCATCCTTTCCGTGTGGTGCGCTTCGTGAACTCGGGCAAAGGCCTGCTCGAAGGTGGCCCGATCGCCGTCTTCGAAAAGGGAGCATTTCTAGGCCAAGGGGTCATGGAGTCGCTCTCACCGCAGAGCAAAGCCACCGTGCCGTTCGCGGTTCAACGCAGCTTAACGGTAAATCAGAACACCAGCTGGTCCCAGGAAGGCGCACGTGTCTCCAAAATCGAGGCGGGGCGTCTGTACATCGAACGCGATCAAGTGCGGCTGACCAATTATGAAATCAAGAACGGCTCTCAAGAAGCCGCCAAGCTGCTGCTCCGGCACGCGCGTGATGCAGGCTGGCGCCTGAATAATCCCCCCAAAGGCACCGAAGACCGCACCACGGACGGCCACGCACTGGTCCCAGTGACTGCCAAGCCGCACGCCACCAGCAAGCTCACGGTCGATGAACGTCTAGCTTCTGAGCAAGAGTTGAATTGGCTCGATCCGTTAGCTGATATCGCCATCAAAGCTTACTTCGAGAGCCCCAAAGCCGATCCCAAGGCCGTCGCCCAGTTGCGCCAAGCCTGGCAAGTGCGCTCCGATCTTACGCGCGCCGTCGACCGCCAGCAGCAGCTCACCACCACCCAGGCAGAGCTCGAAAAAGCGGCGCGCGAAACGCGCTTGAGCCTCGAAGCTATTGAGAAAAACAAGCAGGCTGGCGACTTGCGCGCCACGCTCACCGCACGCCTGCGCGAACAAACCGCAGGCCTCGATCGCACCACGAAAGATCTGATTGAAGTTAAGTTGAAGCTGAATGAGCTTGAAGTTCGGCTACGCGATGCGTTGCGCGATGTGTCGCTGCGTTTGCCGGCGGATGGGCGTTAGGGGTTAACGGCTCATTCAGACGAGTGGCTACCCGCAATGGCAAAACGCGCGAAACCTGGAGATGTTCTCGAATTGAGCGGTCCGGATGCTGTGGTCTATCTTCACTATCTAGGGAAGCATTCTGAGTACGGTGACGCTGTTATGGTGTCGCCAATCAAGCGAGCGTCCCCGATCGAAATTGACGGGGAACTCTTTCGGAACGGGTATGTCGCGTTCTTCCCCGTCGTGGCAGCCGTTTCTAAGGGGCTGACGTCAGTGGTCGGCAAACTAACGGCAATAGGCGTTCCGGAACGACTTTGTAGACCAGGGGCTCGCTCAACAAACAAGGTTGAGACGTGGGTCATTGAGGGCCGAGATGGGGAACTTGTGAGGAGCACACTAACGGATGCGGAGCGAGAAAGTTGGCTCGCCGATATCGGTGGTTACCAGTCAGTTCATCAGGAGGTCTCGTCGCGGCTTCGATCGGATCGCATCCGTTGACTGGCGTTAGACCGCCTTGAAAACAGAGCGGGAATTGAGACTAATGGCGGTGATCGCACGGCGCAGTACGTGGGAGCTGCCTTTTAGGCCGTTGAATGCTAGGTTGAGTGAATGCACGCGCTCAAAGCCACCGTGAAAAACGGTCATCTGGTGATCGACGAACCCACGGATCTGCCGGAGGGCACTGAGCTCTACTTGGTGCCGGTCAACGAAGAGGACGAAGACCGGTTCGACATCGCCGAGGCGAACAAGGTGCTTGAAGAGATGAAAGCCTCTGGCAAGAAGCCAGTATCAATCGATGAGATTGCCGCTCGTTATGGTCTTTGATGGCGCGCTACATCGTCGAAGTCTCTGACGCAGCAGACGCTCAGCTCAAGTCACTGGATGGATCCGTGCGAGGTCGGGTCATCAAGCGCATCCAAGCTCTAAAAGAAGAACCTCGACCTTCTGGGTGCAAGAAGCTGGTGAACTCCGAGTATTGGCGGATCCGCATCGGTGACTACCGTGTGGTGTACAGCATCGAAGATGCGCGCCTACTCGTGATGGTAGTGCGCGTGGGTCACCGGCGAGAACTCTATCGCTGATAAGCCCGGGGCAATGTTGAGCGATAGGCCCACCTGGGGCCCGCTCATGCCTCCTGCGATCAGAAGTGGGAATCCACGAATCACCGCGCTTGCGACAGCCGCTGGACAACCTGCCAGTCACCACCTCGCCCCCCGTTGACACGTAAGCTACGTTGCGTCACATAAGCCCCAGCCAAAATGATGGAGCCCACTGAACTTGAACGCCGTCTGCATGAAGCCTTTCCGGGCGCAGAGGTGGAAGTGAGTGATATGACCGGCACGAAGGACCATTTTCAGGCTCGAATCGTGACGCCCGCGTTTGCTGGGCAGAGTCTGATCAAGCAGCACCAGATGGTGTATGGAGCGCTCGGTGAGGCTATGAAGGGCGCGATTCATGCGTTGGCGCTGCGCACTTACACGCCCGAGAGCTGGGCTAAATCTCAAGGGACTGAATAATGGACGAAAGCTTACGCCAGAAACTTCAATCGATGGTGGAGGCCCACAAGGTGGTACTCTTCATGAAGGGGAATCAACTCTTCCCGCAGTGTGGCTTCTCTGCCAAGGTGGTTGAGTTGCTGAAGCGCTCCGGTGCGCCTTTTCACACGGTGAATATCTTGGCTGAGTCCGACGTGCGGCAAGGCCTCAAGGAGTTCTCCAGTTGGCCGACGTTTCCGCAGCTGTATGTTAACGGCGAGTTCGTGGGCGGTTGCGATATTGTGACCGAGATGCACGAAAATGGGGAGCTTTCGGCGCTCTTGGCGCCACTCGGTGCCGCTAGCAACTAGGGATTGGGCGCGCTTCAGCGGCCGTCACTCAGACCGACGGCCATGGCGATTTCTCGGCTGGCACGGGCAGCTCGGCTGCTGTCTTTGAAATCAAAGATGAGCGCGGTGGGGCCGGTGGGAGGCCCTGAGATGGACCCGCCATACGTGCCGATCAAGCTGCGAACTTTCTCGTAAGCGAGGCCGTGTGTCGCGCCCTCGACGTTACTCAGCGCAACTGCGTAGTCGAGCATACCGCCTGAAGGCCGCAGCAGATCTTGCCGAAGGTGCGGGATTGCTGCATTGACGCCCATGAAATAGATGAGTGCGGAAGCTGCGAGCGCAGGGCTCGGTGCATGGAACCAGGTGCCCGCGTGTTTCTCTTTCGAGTGAACACAATGCGCGAACAGGCCTGCAAAATCCGCCTTGAACGCTTCACTCATCGCGTGTGCAAGCTGCATGTACTCGGAGCGCGTCGCTTCGTTGAAATAGGGTGTGACGAAGCGCCCCGAAAAGGTCACTGTGAGCCCTCGAAAGCGAGGCTTTAACGTGGGAGGCAACGCGAGATCTTCGAGCTCCAGGCTGGCCCCGGCTCCTTGAACCGCCAATAGCGCTCGCGCCCCTGGCCAAACCAAGCGCCTGAGCTCGGACGGGCCTTGCACAAATCCGGCGAGCGCCGGATCGTCAACCAGGCTGATTTCATGGGCTGGACGCAACAAAGCAATGTCCACTTGCCAGCCCTCAGCATCGGCAATCCCGAGCGTAGCTCCGCGGAGTGCACGGCTCGCGGCGGCATCGCACACCTTTTGGCCGCGCAACGCGCTAGCACTCTCCGCTAACGGCATCTTCGCCGAGGTCGGCGCCAGCGGAGGATTGAGCCAAGCGAGCGCTCTCGGGCCAAAAACCCGAAATGCGGCAATTCCGGCGAGTAACAGCACGGCAATACCCGCCGCCCACACGATGAGCGATAACGTGGACTGATCGTTGCGCCCCGGTGCGGCACTGTCAAAACGCCTGGCCTCCGCGAGACGCCGCGCCAGCTCACCACAGCGGCGTTGACGCTCATCGTTCGGCAGAAGCTCCCAATGTTGCAGCAAAGTGCCGAGCGCTGCAGTGACGCGACGCCCTGATCCTTCCAGCACGGCTTCGTCCCCGCCCTGAATGTAGACATCGCCAGCAATCCCAAAGCGAGCGAGGGATTCAGAGATGTGAGTTGCGATTTCTCGCAGATAAAGCGCCTGCCCCGGATCCACAGCGGCGGTGAGCTTAGCCGGCTAACGCTCGCGAAGGAATCGGTTTTTTTTCGAGACTTCACGGCTAGAGTGTTGCCGTGATTCGTCCACTTATCCTACTCAGCAATGACGACGGCTATCAGTCTCTCGGGATTTCGCTGATGCGGGCGGCCCTTGCCAAGAATGCCGACGTCGTGGTGTGTGCCCCGGATTCCGAACAAAGTGCCGCAAGCCATGCGCTCTCTTTGCATCGGCCGCTCCGCCTTTGGCAGAAGACGCCCGGTGTCTGGTCTGTCGATGGTACGCCTGCCGATTGTGTGTACGTGGGCTTAAATGGCGGTGGCCGCGTGCTCAGCCGGCGCCCGGATTTAGTCGTGTCTGGCATCAATCACGGGCTGAATCTGGGAGACGACGTTTTCTACAGCGGAACCGTGGCTGCGGCGCGCGAAGGGGCGCTCAAGGGGGTGCCATCCATTGCGTTTTCTGCGGCCTATGATGCCGACTTGGAGTCTGTGGCCGTGGCAGCAGCCCGGATCGCGTTCCACATGCTCCAGCAACGACCCAAGCGGCCGGTGTTGTTCAATGTGAATTTCCCGAAGGGCAAAACCTGGTCGTATCGTGCCACGCGCTTGGGCGCTCGCGTCTATCAGGATGGCGTGGATTATCGGAAAGATCCGCGGGGCCGGGAGTATCTTTGGATCGGGCTCTCCGGGCCGATCACCCATCGCGCGGTCGCTGGGTCGGATACTGAAGCGTTCGATCAGGGCGTGGTGGGCATTACGCCACTCGTGCTCGATCTGTGGGGGCGAGCGGATCAAAGCGAGGCTGAGGCCTTAGCTTCAGTCGCAGCCTTGGCGCCAAACGGTTAGAATCAGCGCATGGCGAGCAGAAGTCGTTCCGTTGGTAAATCCAAGAAACCTGTGCCTGCGAGGCGTTCTCCCACACCGCGTGGAGTGAATCCGAGTGCCGAAGGGAAGGGAACGAAGCCCGCTAAAGTGGCCAAGACAACCCGCGTGCGCCGCGCTGCGAGCGGTAACTTGAGCGCGGATTTCGACACGCTGGCTTACGTTCGAGACCTCGTGCGCGACATCCCTGATTTTCCGGCGCCAGGTATCCTATTTCGCGACATTACGCCGTTGCTCGCCAACCCGAAGGCCTTCCATATCGTTCTTGATTTGATGGCGCATCGCTTTGTCGGGGAGCACGTGGACGCCGTGGTTGGGATTGAATCGCGAGGCTTCATCTTTGGAGGAGCGTTGGCTGCGCGGCTGAATGCCTCGTTTGTTCCCGTGCGAAAACCGGGGAAGCTCCCAGGGCGCACTGATCGCGTGAGTTACTCCCTCGAATATGGTGAATCTGAGCTCGAAATGCATCGTGATTCCCTGCCCGAAGGCGCGCGTGTGATTGTGGTCGATGATCTGTTGGCAACGGGCGGCACCGCAGCGGCGGCAGGCCAGCTCGTCGACCGCCAAGGTGCGCAGGTGATTGCCTACGTGTTTGCCGTGGAGCTGCGGTTAATGGACGGAGCCAAGCGCCTGGAGGATGCACCTGTTTTTTCGGTAATTCGCTTCGATTGAGCCTTTTTCCCTGCGCGCGGGTGGGTGAACAGGGGCACAAGTGCGCGGTCTTTCCGCGCAAAGACTGCCGCCCAGCTCTTATGCCCCTCAGCAAATGAACGTACGGGATTACTGAGCCGTGGAGCACACCGTCCTCATCATTGATGATTCCGAGAGCACGAGAAATCGTGTGATCGCTGCGCTCAGGGATCACGGGGTCGATGCCAATACACTCACCGCTGTAAGTGGTGGCGAGGCGCTTTCGTTGATGGCAGAGAATCCGGTGACGTTGGTTTTGTGTGATATTGAAATGCCGGGGCTCGATGGGTTCCATTTTTTGCGCTTGAAACGCAGTCGCCCGGAATTTGCCGACATTCCCGTCATCATGCTGACCGTGCGTGAGGATCCACGCGCCAAGGTGCAAGGCCTGACGGAAGGAGCCTCAGATTATCTCACGAAACCCTTCTTCGACGAGGAGTTAGTCGCGAGGGTACGTGTTCACTTGCGACTCAAAACGCTGCAAGAGGAACTGCGTGGGAAGAACGAGCGCCTCGAGAAAATGAGCCGCACGGATGCATTGACAGAACTCTCGAACCGCTGGCACTTCGTGGAATTGCTGGAAGCAGAGCTCGCCCGTTCGGTGCGCTATGCTCCGCCGCTCAGCCTACTGATGATTGACATTGATCACTTCAAGTTAATCAATGACGATTTCGGGCACTTGATCGGTGATCGAGCTTTGGTGCAGGTGGGTATGGTGCTGAGAGCCCAGCTTCGTAAATGCGACTACGCTGCGCGCTATGGCGGCGAGGAGTTTGCGATCGTGTTGCCCGAGACAGACGCTTCAGGTGCGTTGGTGGTTGCAGAACGCTGTCGCTTAGCGATAGCAGAGACGACATTTGGGACTCATTCGGGTGAAGTGCCAGGGCCGCAGTTGACGGTGAGTGTGGGTGTGGTCACGTGTCCAGACTCTCGTGTCAAGTGTGCCGACGATCTGATCCGTATCGCGGATGACGCGCTCTACGCCTCGAAGCGAGCTGGGAGAAATCGGGTTACCGTTGGGTGAAACGCCGCCTGGTCCAGTGAACGTTTTCGTCTGCCATTGATCTTTAGTGATCACTTTCGTGCGGAAATGTGACGATTCCACGGATATCTTGGCGACCTAGAGCCAATGCCAGCAGCCGATCGACGCCGAGCGCATTGCCGCCGGTGGGTGGGAAGCCAGCCTGGAGCGCTCGCAGCAAATCGGGATCAGCGGGATAACTAGCGGCTCCCGTCGCCAGCTTTCTGGCGTTCTCCTCAGATTCACGCTGAAGAAATTCATCGGGGTCGGTCAGCTCGGAATAGCCGTTGCACAATTCGACGCCTGCTAGGTAGAGTTCAAACCGCTCGGCCACACTTTGATCGCTCGGCTTACGACGCGCGAGCGCGGCTTGGGTACTCGGAAATTCGCATAGGAAGACCGGCCGTGGGTGGCGAGCCAGCTGGGGTTCAACTTTGTCCACAAACAGCTGAAAATAATGATCTTCGTCGGTGGCAGCCAGCTCGACGGCGTCGGCAATGCCAGCGTATTCGGCAAAGGCTTCGCGCAGCGTGATCCGTTCGAAGGGCCTGCGGAGATCCAGCTGCAGAGCACCCACTTTCAACTGCGATGGATCCTTTTCGGGTCGCAGTGCAGCAATCATCGAGACCACGATCGCCTCGGTGTCCTCCATCACTTCCAGTTGGCTAGCAAAGGCCCGATACCATTCGAGCATGAGAAACTCTGGTTGGTGCAGGTGCCCGCTTTCGTCACGTCGAAAACAGTGGGCGAGCTGAAATATTTGATAAAATCCAGCTGCAACCAGGCGTTTCATGTGATGTTCGGGCGAGGTGATGAGGTAGCGTTCTTCCGAGCTGAAGGCGCTCACGTACGCATCCGAGCCGGGAGAGAGCACGCGCGTGGGTGTGTCCACCTCCAGGAAGCCAGCCCTCTCGAACCACATTCGGATTTCGCGGAGAAGCTGAGTGCGTCGGGTGATGTTGGGGCCACGTTCACCGAACGCGGTGCGCTGAAATTCGCTGTTTTCTGCGGGAAACGGCGCTGGCCAGTGCTGCTCAAGCTGGGCGTGCTCCAGGCAGAATTGGCCCGTGATGTCCCGGACGAGGTTGCCTACAAAGATCGCATGATCGCCATTCTTCAAGGCGCCGGGGCGAGCATGGTTGGCTGCGTGCGAAACCTGCGCGGGGCGTGAAAACACAGAGACTGAGGCGCTGGCATCGTGGAGCTTCAACGTTAGACCGGCGTCACTCCGCAGCAACTGGAATACGCGGCCAGCAACGCGGGTGTTCGAGCCTGGTTCGGGAGCCTTGAGAATCTGTGATGGCGTCAGGTGAAGCAGCGTCATCCGCCGCTAAAGACTCGTGTGGCGAAGGCGACCAGCTCAGAGCCCACCCAAGGCCCCGTGAGCGCCAAGACCAAGGCCACGAGCAATAGACGCGGCAAATGAGTCATTATCGGGTCGCTGATTTGCGTCGCCGACTGAAAGATCGAGCCCAAAACGCCCACAAGGGTTGATGCCGCCAGCACGGGAATCGAAAGCACCAGGGCTAAGAGCAGGGCCTCTGCCGCCAATCTCGAAAGTGCTGCCGGGTCAGTCATGCGAAGTACGTTAACCAGGATTCGAGGCGCCAGCCAGAACACCGGCCGAACCCGCACCGGCGTGGGTGGTTCCTGTGAGGGGCGGCGCTCCGCCGACTCCGACGGTCCCAGCATTGCCCGCTTGCGAGCCGCCACCCGTTCCTGTCGCGGCTCCGCCACCCGTGCCGGTGCCAGGACCCTT
>JBBSBI010000036.1:0-32043 GCA_038251425.1 Polyangiales bacterium | reverse complement strand
TGAAAAATCTGGGTACATCACGCAGGGCGTGGGTCTCACCGAGGGTCAAAAGAAGCTCGTCCCTGTATTGGAGTGTGTGCGGCCCGTTCCGCAGGGTTTTGCGGCGCAGTTTGGCTACGAGAACACGAGCGGGGCAGCTCAAGATCTGGTGGTGGGCGTTAACAACGGTTTCGGTTTGCCGGAGCCAGAAGATGATCAGGGGCAGCCCATTCGTTTCGCTCCGGGGCGGCAGCGGAACGTTTTTCAGGTTCCTTTCGCTACTTCGCTTTCGTGGACGCTGGGTCAGGCCACCGTTACGGCGACCCCGGCGAGTGCGGCGTGCGGCTCGTCGCTGCCGCCACCTCGGGAAAAGTTTGAGGTTAGCGTTCCTCAAGGCGTCGCGCTTTCGAGTATCGTGTTGGGTCAGGAAGAGAGCCTGATGCTTCAAGCGGACAGTCGCGTGCTGCCAGCAAGCAAAGGCTTCTTCACCACGGCTTTCGGCGACGTCACTGTAGGGAGTCGAGTGCAACTTGGCAGTCTCGTTGGGAAAGGCTCCGTTACGCTAGGAAGGAATAGCGTCATCGGAGGCGAGCTACGCTCTGAGAGTAGGCCCGAGCTATTGAGCGGGGCCCTCGTGCAAGGCATGCGCACGATTGGGCCCGTCCTTCCCAATAAGGTGAGTTTTAGCCTCGAAAAGCGGCTCGGAAGCTTGGGGTACGTGGGCGTAAGGAGCGCCAAGCCAGTCACCCTTCCGCCAGGCTCGTACGGCAACGTCGAAGTGTTGAGTAACGGCACCCTGACGCTGCAAGCGGGGCGCTACCACTTCGAGTATTTCCGGATCGCGCCAAGCGGGACGGTCAATGTCCTGCCAGGTGGAGGCGCGACAACGATCATGGTTGACCACGTATTCAAGGCGCCGGGGAAGTTTACGCAGCCGGCGGGGCCCAAGGGGCGCGTGCTCGTGCTCGTGGGTAGCCAAGCGGATGCGGGCGAAGCGGTGGTGGGCGGCGAATTCACTGCCACATTGGTTGCCCCGTACACGGACGCGCAGGTTCTAGCGAAGGGGAAAGTTACCGGAGGCATATTCTCGAACTCCATTCTTGTGGGCTCGTCCGCGACGATCAACTTTCGACTCTTTGAATGGGCCGGTCTCTTGGGCGACCTTACCGATACGGACGGGGACACGATCGAGGACCGCCGGGACGCTTGCGTCCTGAACCCCACGAAAGCAACACCTCTGTTGTGCGGCTGCGCTAAAACAGAGGCGGATAGCGACGCAGACGGCACTCCAGATTGCCTAGATGCGTGCCCTGGTGATCCGAGCAACACGGTGCCAGGCGCCTGCGGCTGCCGGAATGAAAAGAACCTGCAACCTACCGGCACCCCTTGCGTGGTGGAGGCCTGCAGCGCAAGTCGACAAGAGGCCACCTGCGACGGTCAAGGCCAGTGCGGGGTGCCCAATTGCGCGCCTGTTGCCGGCGGCACCTGCACGTACAAGACTTTCCGAGACCGGCTGTATTGGTTTTGCACTGGCGCGAAAACTTGGGACGAAGCCAATAGCCTGTGCAACGCGGAGCCTGGCCGCGCCCTCGTGAAGGTGGATGATCGGCTAGAAAATCTTTGGGTTTCCGGCGTTAGCAAGCACCCCACCTGGCTCGGAGGGAACTCGCGAACGAACCCCGACGAATGGAACTGGGCGACAAATGGCGCACCTCCCGGGGTTCCTTTTTGGGTCCGCGGGCTGCCCGTTCCCGGGCGCTTCGAGAATTGGAGTGCCGGGCGGCCACAGTTCGAAGCGTGCCTCGCCCTGGCAGCGGATGGCACCTGGTCGGACACGCCTTGCGCCGAGAGCCGCGGCTTCGTGTGCGAACAACCACTCCGGCACCTGATGCAGCGCCTGCCCCCGCTCGACAAGTGCAGGTTTTATCCCGGAGTTGCATGCGGAGCGCCAGGCGCCGCGCTACCCGATGAGGCGACGTGTGTTGATTCCGCCGCGGCACAGCTGCCTCCCACGCTAGCGGAGATGAGGGACGCCGCAGCAGCTTGTATTGCTTCTTGTCCAGTCGAGGGAGCGCCGGGGTGTGCGGCTTGTACAGGGTTTGCTGCGCCACCGCCCGTTGGCCGCGTGTGTAGTGCATTCTCTAGCGAAGAACTTGCCCTTTGCGCGCTGAAGGCGCGCGATCCCGTCGCGCGGTGCTCGCTTGAAAGCCCGGTGTGTCCTCCCGGGTTGAGCTGTGGGCGCTGGTCCGAATGCGCGGCGTTGGACGGTGCCTTCAAGCCACGCCGATGTACCAGCCAGGCAGATTGCCCAAACAGGCAGCCTTGCAGCGACAGCTTGGGATTGTGCATCGACCCTACTTCGCATGAGGTCTGCGACTACCGGAGCGGGGAGCAGTGCGTTGGCATTTGTTCGAGTTTGTTTGCATGCGGGCAGACGGATCCCAAATGCGCTGGGAATCCGGATGACGCTGACATTCTCCGCTGTTCCGACACCCTCCTCTGCTCCGATTCAGCACCCGCAATCAACACCAACCCCCTCGAAGATCCGAAATCCAACCTCGCGCCGCAAATCTTCTCCCCGGCCGCCTACTTCCCCAAACCAGTCGAAACGCCATCGGAATACACCCCGGCCAAACCGCCTGGTTGTGGAGGCTCCGGGGAGCCCGCGTGCGTGTTCGAGACAGGCGCCCACCCGTGGTGCAAGTACAAGCTCGACGCAGAGGACAAGCCTGCGCCCCGTTCGGTCTCAGACAAAGATCCGGCGTTTGGCGATAAGAAGGGCAGCAGCGGGAGCCTCGGCCCCATCAGCTTCGATTTCGACCCGAACCTTGAGCTAACCCACAGCGTTGAGCCGTTACCCCTCGGGGATGCCAAGTTCAAAGTGGGAGCTCAGGCCTCCGCTTCAGCGGCGGTAGGGTTCGATCTTTTCGGAGTCAAAGGCAAAGTCAACATTTTGGATGCTATGGCGCGGCTTGAGATGGAGCGCTGTGGGCTTTCGGCTGACGCGCACTTGATGCTTCTTGGTAAAGACTTTCTGCCGATAATCCTTGGAGACGGAGCGAAGCAGCTCCAGGATGCGGACACTCTTCCCAGCGCTCGGAAGAAGTGTGAGGACGGGGTGGCGGAGTTCAGCCGACTGGTGAATCGAGCACAAAAAGCGCTCCGTGATGCACAGGAGTTGATCCGACAAGAAAAGGAGCTTGTGGCGGCCGGCAAGCGCCTCTCCCCAGATCTTTGTCAAAAACTGATCGGCGACGGCAAGGGGCTCCCGGCCAATTTCCCTAGCGATACTGCGCCGTTTACTGGGTGCAGTCAGCTGTCCCCCGAGGACACGATCAACCTGTTCGTTCGCTACTACAAGCGTGAGGTTGGGCGACTCATTGCAGGCCAGGCGACTCTCCTGAGGGACGCCACTCCAGCTTTTCCCGAGTTGGCAATTTCTTTTGGGCAGGGCGTTCATAAGGAGTCCACCCAGGTAGGCCACTTTCAGTTCTTCGTAGGTCCGATCCCCATGGACCTAACGATTGACGTTTACATGCAGTTTGGCGTGACGGGAGCTCTTACGTTCTCGCTCACCCCGCTGGCTCTGGTAGATTCGTATTTTAATGGCGAAGCCGCATCGATTGCAGATGTTGATGCATCGTTCACACCTTCGGCTAGCTCAGGGGTCACCGTGTTCCTCGGTGCTGGATTCGATTTCGGAGCGGTGAGCGCCAAAGTCGGGCTTTCAGGGGACGTCACCCTGGGAGAAGTTCAGGTTCCCGTCTACGCCGGCGCAGGCCTCAGAGTGCAACCAGAGGTGGATGCTCGCGCCCTGCCAGGTGATCTAACGGACAAGATCAGCACCGCAGAGCTCATTTTCCCCCCGGGCGTTCCGAAGAAGTATCGGCTGGACGCCTATTACAAGATCGGCGCCTCGGCGATCATCGACAAGGTTCTGCAAGGGGAGCTCGATGCCAGGTTGCGGATCAAGTTCGCATTTTTTAGCAAGACATGGAGCAAGCGCATCGCGAAGTTTGACTCGCCGTTTCACATCGACCCGATCACTCTGATCGGCGATGGCGGGAGCCTCGGTTTCGCGGCTGATTTCAGTCCACTCGCGTCCGTTCGCATGCCGCTGCCGTTCGTCGATTTCGAAGAACTCCCGACACCCCCGCCTCTTCCACCGCTTCCTTCGCCTCCACCGCCAGGCTCAGGTGGAAGCACGGGCGCAGGTGGTGCCACCGGAAGTGGCGGCAGCACGAGCAGTGGAGGCGGGTCTAGCAATACAGGCGGGCGACCTCCCGTGAGCTTGCAGGTAAGCGGGGACCCTCGCTACGTCAACTTCAGCTCGGCGCAGGCAGGGCAGCTCTTCTACGATGGTTACTGCGAGTGCAGCGCGGCGGGGCAAAGTTGCGGCTCCAAGAGCGAATGCTGTGGAGGTAACCTGTGTGTGCTGGATGACAGTCTCGCCACTCCTGCCAAATCGTGCACGGCTTGTGTGAAGCAGACGTTGAGTTCAGTGGGAAAGGGGCAGCAATGCACGCAGACGTCGGAGTGTTGCCAGGGGGATCCGCAGGGGCGGCCGGTGCTCTGCTACCAGCTGAGCATCCTGGGTGGCCCAAATTACTGCCAGGCCTGCCGGGGGCAAGATGAGCCGATGGCGAACCCGGCCGGCAATGGGTCGGAGTGCTGCGCGGGGCTAACTAAGTTTATTGGGCCGGGCTCGGAGGCAAATATTCCAGTGTGCAGCTCGAAGAGATTGCTCGGGCAGAGCTGCAATCAGGCGTTCGAGTGTGCGTCCGTAACAGGGCGAACCGTCGAGTGT
Organism: Polyangiales bacterium; assembly: GCA_038251425.1. Classification (GTDB taxonomy): domain Bacteria; phylum Myxococcota_A; class Polyangia; order Polyangiales; family Polyangiaceae; genus JBBRRP01. Next base: position 27,257 of record JBBSBI010000036.1, on the reverse strand, counting down.
TCCCCCAATAAGGTGTGCGCTCTCGTAGCCATAATCCGATGAAACACTCAGAACCCCACAGCAGGAGCGGAAACCGATGGTTCAATCATTCTGGGTAATATTGGCCGCGATGATAGCATTCGGCTGTGGCGACACCGCTAGCCCGAATCCATCGTCGCAGGTTCCTGTCGTTCCGCCAGAGTCACCTGCTGGGGGCAGTCCGCCAATCGGCGTCGTTGCCGGTATGGGCGGGGCAAGCACTTTATCCGGCACCAGTGGTGGCGTGGGCGGGCAAGCAAGCCTTGGCTCGGGCATTGGAGGTTTGCCAAGCGGCGGCGAGCCCGGAAACGTGACTCCAACGAAGCTCGAGGAGCACGCTCTGGTTGTCACCCCCGTGGGTGGCTGCGCCCTTGATGTCAACGGAGCCATTCAGTGCTGGGGAGCAGCGTTTAAGGTCGGCGCCGTACCAAGTGGAAAATTCTCCGCGCTCGTCAACTATCAAGAAATCGTTTGCGGTATCCGAGACGATCGGGTCCTCCAGTGCTTTCTTGAGCCAACTGGCAGCGCCTACACCCTCCCCACCGCAGCCATAGAAGGTGTGTCAGCGGTCGGAGTGCATGGTACGCAAATCTACCGGTTGGACGAAGGCGGAAAGGTCGCTGAGAGCATAGCCCCTCCATTTTGGGTTTTCCCTGCACCGCCTCCCGAGAATGAGCGGTTTGCGCAGGTCACGGCGGGGTACGCATTCGGGTGCGGATTGCGAAGAAGTGACGGAAGCATTCTATGTTGGGATGGGAATGCCCCGGCTATTCCCGACACTGACTGCACGGGTACAGGCAACCTCTATGGTGAGCTAGCAGCGCCTTCCGGAACGTTCTTGGACATGAGCACCTACGACAGGACATCCTGCGCGGTGCGCAACACTGGGGAGCTAGCCTGTTGGGGTGCAGGCAAGGGCCCAAACGCACCGAAGACGTATCCCTGCGATGCGGCAGTCACGATTACCCATGCGGTGCCACCCCCAGGGAAGTTCAAGCGGGTCGCAATGGGGCTCGCCTACGGATGCGCGATCGCCGAGGACGGACATATCGAATGTTGGGGCGACGGGACTGCAGATACCTGCGTGGTTGGGTCCAGCGAATGTCGGCAAGCGAGGCCTCCCGCCGGAACGTATGAGCAAGTAGCCGTGGGTCTCGCCAATTCTTGCGCGATGACCGCTAATCGGAAGATAACCTGTTGGGGCTATCCGGGCCCTAACGGGGGAGATGGCAGGACTATGCCTCCGGTGGAGTTTCGGTGATGTCACAGCGCCTAGTCGCGGATCAGGGTTGCCGAGCCAACTGCAGCATTCTCGGCAGTTGGATACGCGCACGTCTGATCCGCGCGCGAGTCATCCTTGGTGCCGTCCGTTTGGATTTGAAGGAGGTGTCACTATGTGGACGCAAACTGGTCGTCGGGCGAAGGGCATCATTACCCTTGCGGGCGCCATGGCCGTCCTTGCATTCGCAGCGCACCGCTGGTCGCCCTTGGGGGAGCCCGTGACATCGATTAGGCTCGATTTCGTAGACAAGCAGCGCGCCAGATGGGGACTGACGGCCCCGGGGCATTACCACATTCTTGTGTCTTGCCACGAGTATCGCGCGGAGTGTTGGTTAACATTCCCAGCTCTCGGGGCAGGCCGCGCGAGATTTAGGGGGCATCCTTCCTCTACCGTGCACTGTGCAGGCACACCTTTGCTTTTCCGTTGGAGCGACTGGGATTTGCTTTCCATAAACGTACCGGACGTTCCTCCCAACTGTCGGGGGGAGATCATGCGCGAAGGCGTATCCGTGTACGAGAATTCTGCCTTATGGAAGGGCCCCTTGGTGGACAGTGGTGCCGCCCGTCCGGTTAGGCTTTCAATAGATGTTCAGAGCTGGTGACCGTAGGGAGATGTTGTGTCAATGAATCGACGAAGGGTCTTGCTTGCAGTTATGGTTTTCGGGTCCCTGTCCTGCTCCGTTGAAGGGGAGACGGGTAGCGTTATCCGAGCGCCTATCGTGAATGGTGTTCCATTGAGCGACGACGCCTCACGGCTTTCCCCCGCGGTGCGCCTTGAGTTCCGCGCGGGAGCGGGCTTGGGTAGTGGGACGTTGATATCTCCGAACACTGTGTTAACTGCGGCGCACGTTTTTGCCGGGGAAGACGTCCAGCAGATTTCGGTCGTTCGTGGTAACTCCGCGGTCGCGACTCGGATCGGAGCCACCAGCACATACACATATCCCGGCTGGATCCGCACGCCCGGAAGCCCACTGGTGCCAGCCGATTTAGGTATCGTGAAGCTCAACGGAATTCTTGGGAAAGAGGCGGAGTTCACTAACGACCTGCTGGACTGCGAATGCGAAAAGCCTCAACAGGTCCAATGCGTATCTGGGGTAGTCCAGACCGTTGATGGGCAAGGCGCTTTCATCGATGCAAAGGGCGATCCGTTTAACCTCGGCGTTTTCGACGTGCAAAGCGATCCCAAACTACGCGATGCCTATATGACCAGCCCCTGGGAAGTCTTGTATCGGCGTAGATATATTCCGTTGTTTCGATCACATCCCCCGGCGCCAACGGACGGGGACTCAGGAATGGGCTGCTTCAGTACTGCGACGGGGAAGCTAGTCGTTGTACATAGTGACGCCACAGGGGGCGACCACAGGGTTGAGCGGAACGCCGGAAATGGTAGCGAAATATGTAAATTTTGCGGCTGGATCAAAGCCTACCGACGTCTAGGACCACCCGTGATGATCCAACCCTTGGCGTTCGAGATCCAGGCCGACGGGGACGACAAACCAGACGTCGTGGCGTTGACTCAGGTCTTGGGGGAGACGTTCACGCTATCGATTGATCGGACCCTACTTGGTCCGCAGTCTTTTTCTGTTTCGATCCCCAACCCTCGTAGCTTCACAGCTGGTACCATCGGGAACTTCGCGGGTACCGGTGCATCGCTCGTCGTTGTCGAGGACGGAGCTATTCGAACGCTTGCGTTTAACCACGGCCCCAGCCCAAACGTTTCAGGTGCAAGCGCGTCGGATTATTTCATGATTGCATCCGCGAGAATTAACGGCGACTCTCGAGACGATCTGGTTGCTCAGCACAGAGACGGTAGCATAGATGTCTTCTTTGGAAGTCCGAACGGACTGGCGCTTGCTCAAAGCGTGAGGGCGATTCCTATGCGGCTGGATCATGACCGGTTGGCAGATTTTGTTTGGGTAAATGGGGGCGACCTAAATGTGTCAACGACCCTGGGAGGGAAGTGCTCGGATATCAAAGCGTGCCCGTTGCACTCAAAGATCACGGTAACGGATGGCATTTCACTGCAAATTACAAAGGCTGGTCGGTTTCGTAGATTCGCTGGCGAGAATGATGGCGTTGAGGACATCGTCTCCATAGGGGACGGTTACGTCATATGGTGCAAGTCAACGTTGGCAGGCGTTGAATGCGTCCCTTCTCTGGACGGACCTCCTCGGCGCACTGCGATCGACCTTCAGGTCACTGACTTTGATCGTGACGGACTCGAAGATATAAGGGTCTCGTACGCGAATTCCGAGCCCAAAGTCTTCCTATCATCCGATAGCGGCTTTAAGGCTAGGGCCGGAATCGGGAAGCCAAAAATTAATGTGATACCCGCGGACCTGAACGGGGATGGGCTACCCGACGCTGTCGCGCTTGATAACAACAACGGCAGCGTTGCCCTTCAGGTCCGGTTGAATGGGTTGACACCAATTGAATTCCCCGAATTTCTCACGGCCATCCCTTATTTAGCGCCCGTTACGCTGCTTGCCGGAAACTTCAACGGTGATGCCAACGTTGCAACGGCGGCTTCCGCGACCGCTCAGGTCGCTCCGGGCATTTCTATCCAGGACATAGCAATCCTGAGCGGCGGCAAGGTCTACGCCCTGATCTCGGACGGTCACGGCTCGCTTGTCCCCAATTCTCTCGATGGTCCCGGAAATGTTACTTCGATTCGAGTCAACGACGTCAACGGCGACGGCCTCGACGACCTTGAAGCCACCCAATCCGACGGTTCCGTCACGGTGTATTCAGGCGTCACGGGTCCCAATGAGGGGCTCAGCCCACTTAGCACCAATTTCACCGGCCTTCCCACGGCACAAAGCAACGACGGCAAGATGCTGGTGTTGAGCGGTCAAGGCGCGGACACGGTGGGCTCCAGCGAAGCTCGACTCAAGATCACAGTAGGCCCTGAAGATACCGGTGCGCTCGATCATTTGGTGGTGCAGATATTCGACGGCGACAACGGCGGCCTCCACCAATTTGACAAGGAAACCAACGTCCTCAAGACCTGCTACCAACTGAGCGCGGATCCCTGCGGAGACGGAGGAAGCGGCAACTGCAACGGTGGTACGCGGCCACGGGTGCTGTTGAAAACAGTAACCAGCGACGAACTGCACGATGACGTTTGGGATCCCATCTTTGACGGCCCGCACCCCGCCTCCGCCTCCCTCACAGGCGACGGAAAGGCACCCTTTACGTATGAGCTTCACGTGTTCATGTCGGAGAACTGCAACACGTTGCCCGATCCAACCAAGACGTTGAAGGTTGCCACAGCGGACGCGTTCAAGGTGCGTTCAAACGGCATGGTGAGCCACGCCCTCGGTGAGTTTTCATTCATTGGATCGGATTCCTCCGGCCCTTTCGGCGTGCCTGATTTACCGTACATGCGGGACACCGAGTACGATGGCGCCTTTGAGTTGCCCATTGCCGTTGGCCCAGGCGCTACCGAAATACAATTGAAGGAAACGGACGCTGACTCGCTCTTGGATGCCACCCCCGGTGTGTCGTTGGGCGCGAGCGGGGCCATTCAATATCGCTTGCTGAAACCCACGGGCGAAGCAGCCATGCTCGTGGGAGCTGACGACACTACCCCGACGGCCGTTGTGACCAATCCTTCCGGCAACAACGATGGGCTCAAAGATAAAGATGTAGAGACCCGGATCCACAAGATTGTTGGAAGCGGTGAAGGTGTTTGGATCTGGCGCTGGGAGGGCGTGAAGGCGTCCAACGCCGTGCACGTCTACGCCCCGTTTGGCTCCCCGACGACCCACGAAATCTTGGGTGCACGCCGTCACCGACCGACTTCAACAACGATTCAGTTGCCCGAGTATTGGCGCGGGAACTCGGGTGAGCTCGCGAAGGCACTTCCCCTGGAGTTGGGCGATACTGGTGGGGGCATCAAGGTCAGCACGTTGGGGGACGCCCAGAGCATTTTTGATAACGCGGCTGGAACCCTCTCCGGAGAGCTTGAGAGGCAACTGTTCGTCGCGAAGCTCAATCAACAGCGGAGCCAAGCCCAGGGTGAAACAATAGGTGGCGCTTTGGTCTACGGAACTACCATTCCGGTGCGCACGGTGTTGGCGGAGGCAGATAGCGCACTGGCGGGCCGCGCGACCCTTCCAAGCCTCACCTCGGAAAGGCTGGTTCAGCTTTTGAGCTCCGTAAATCTTGGTGAAATCACCTATCGACAACCGGGAGTGCCATTTCCCGAGCAACCGATGGCGGATGATGATGGGGACGGCTTGGCCAACATGAAAGACAACTGTCCGAGCGTCGCGAACCCAGATCAGGCTGACTCGAACGGCGATCAGGTGGGTGATGCCTGCAACATCAAGGTCACCGGCAGCTGCGTGTTGGAGCGTCCCGACGGTCAGCTGAGCGCGTTTTTCGGGTACAGCAATCCGTTAGCGTTCCGCAGTATTCCTATTGGCACTCACAACCAAGTTGGCGGTGATGCCGCGGGGCTTGGTTTGCTCGATTGGGGACAACCGACCACGTTCGAAGGTGGCATCGTTGCCGGGGCTTTCACTCGGTCGTTGTCTGTAGGCGAAGTGGTTTCCTGGAGCGTTGAGGGTCAAACGGTTAGCGCAAGCTTGGACGGGTCCCCAGCCTGCTCAGGTCGCGAACTCACCGAAGTTGCTTTCGCGCGCAATGTAGCTGCCTTTGGTGCCGAGTCAGTCACGTTGGGCGATCGCGTGAGCGTGGTTGGCCGCGAGAACATGGCGACGCTTGTGAGCGGGGGTGACATCGTGCTCGGCGCCAACGTGAGCGTTGGGCACTTCATGGCAGGCCGTCGCGCGGTCGTGGGTGCCGGGAGCGCGGTGCTCGGCGCAGCGGTCACGGGCGAGCAGCTCACTCTGAGCGCAGGGGCCACGGTGGCGGGGGCTCAGGTACGGAGTGTGTTGCCGCAACACGCGCTCGGCTGGCACGTGGTGTTCAGCGCGGCGACGCTCGGGGATGTCGAGGTGCAAGCGGAGCAGATCCGAGAACTGGCGCCTGGCAACTATGGCAACGTGAATGTCCGAGCGGGGGCCCGCCTGAGCTTGCAGATCGGGAACTACCAGTTTGGTACGCTCTCGGTGGATAAGCAGGGAACGGTTGCCGTTAGCGATGGGGCGGTGACGGTTCACGTAGCCACGAGCCTCGACCATAGTGGCGCAACTTCGGTACAAGCTCACTCCGATCTAACGCTCGGTTATTTGGGATCAGACCCTGCGAAGGTGAACGCTTCGTTCACCGGTGCCGTGGTGGCCCCGAATGCGGAATTGGTGCTAGGCACCGTGCCGAATGCTGTGTATCGAGGCTCATTCTTTGCGAAGAGCCTCAAGGTGGGGCCGGGTACTTTGCTCGAATTCGCGCGCCCCAGGTGAGCCCGGTGCCTTCGTCGATGGCCTCCCTCAGCTTGCACAAGATCGGTGGCGTAAGCGTTGGGCTTGTCGCTCTCTGCCTGGCCTGCGGCTCGAGCCGCGACATCGACGAACAGAACTCCGAAGCGATGAACCTCGGAGGGACTGCTGCGAGCTCAGCAACTCAGCTTCACTGTGAGCCGCTCCCGGCCGGAACGGAGCAGCTCGTGAAGGGGGTGCGCATCTTTGAGCTAGCTGCGTTTCAAGGCGTCAAGGTTTCGCTCGTCAATCAGATGATGGAGGTAGGCCCGCGCAATGCAGAAATTGTGGCGAACCGGCCTGCGCTCTTTCGGGCTTACGTGGCTCCGGAGCCTGGGTGGGTTCCTAGAATTGTGCGGGCTAGGCTCACCCTGCAAAACACCGACGAGGCCGGCCGCGTTTCGGAAAGGGTCTTTCCGCGCACGGTTACCTTGCGTGATGCTTCTATCGAGCGCTACCTGGATTCAACCTACAATTTTGAAGTCCCCGCTGACGCCATCACTGGCAATACGCGCTACTCGGTCGCTTTTTCAGAGACGGAAGCTTGTCCGCCAGCGTCCACGGGCACTGTGGCTCGTTTTCCGAGCGAGGGGTTTTCTGAACTCCAGGCTCGGCCAATCGGGGGCGTGCATGTTCAGCTAGTTCCCCTGCGTTTTCTGGGGCCCACGGGCCCTTTGCTTCCGGATACGAGCGACTCGCAACTCAAGATTTACAAGGATGCGCTATTCAAATTGCTTCCTGTGGACGCGGTGGACATGAAAGTGCGAAGTGAGCCTGTAGATACGTCGGCGTCCACCATGACAGCTGTGCTCGATCAGCTAAGCGCGCTGAGAGCCGCAGAGAATTCAGCATCAGATGTGAGCTACTATGGGCTCGTGCGATTTACTGAGCGCGTTGAAGATTACTGTTCGCCGAGTTGCGTGCTCGGCGGAGCCGTTGACGGCGATCCGACCCATCCAACGGCTGGAACGGCGCTTGGCGTTGGCTACACGGGGGAGGCGTCAGCTGGGACGTTGGTTCACGAGTTAGGGCACGTATATGGCCGACCCCATGCGCCTTGTGGTGTTGAGGGTGACCCGGAATTTCCCTACCGTGGCGGGCTTATCGGAAGCTGGGGCTATGATCTTCTGAACCACGAAATCATCGATCCCATGAGCCACCACGATTTCATGGGCTACTGCGCTCCAGTTTGGGTCAGCGACTACACGTTTGCACATCTTCAGGCGTACCTGGCCCGCCTGAATGGCTACGACGCGGGGTTACCGGGACAAATGTTACAGACCCTCAAAATTCCCACGAGCTCTAGTTCCGCACGCCATGTGTGCTCGAACACTCTCAGTGCTAGAAAGTCATCCTTCCAATGAGAAGCCTCTGTTACGCCTGGCCACTTGTAACCAGCATTGCCTTGCTGTGCTCGGCCTGTGGTGTGGAGGAAATTCCGCCTCCCATGGCTCAGCTGCCGATGAACTGCGACGGCGCGGCGTTGCTTGCCACTTCTCCGCGCACAGCGCGTCAGGCCAAGAGCATGGGGTTCAGTGGAACGCCGGAGGCGTACACGGCGTTGTACGAGGTTGCGTGCGGGTCGGTAGCTGATTGCTCGCAGGCCTGCATCGCAAGTGGGGGGACCAAGGAGATGTGCGATGCCTCCGAGTGCCTGCCGAATGGTGTCACGGGCATGGCCTGCTTGCCCCCACCCGTTTGGAGCAACCTACAGGGCATCCAAGCTGACTCCACGCTGACCGACGACGCGGTACAGCTCGTGGCCGTGGATACGTTGTATCGAGACCAATTGCTCGTCTCTCAGTTTGGCCTTGAGGTGCCAGCGGACGCGGTGGTCCGTGGAATTCAACTGAGTGTCCGTCACGCGGGGGATGAGTCGATCGCGGATGATTCCGTCAAGCTGAGCAAAGCTGGGCGCGCCGTAGGGGCGGAGCGCGCCGCCGCTCAATCCTGGTCGAGCGAAGCGTTAACCTGGATGGATTACGGAGGTCCCGATGACCTTTGGGGAGAAGCTTGGACGCCGGCAGACCTGAATGGAGACGGCTTTGGCGTGGTCCAGTCAGTGCTCTACGGAAAGACAGTGGGGAATTCTCGCGCGTACGTGGACCAGGTACGGGTCACGGTTCATTATTCGCTGGGCGTGGAGTGTAACGTCAGACGTTGAGATTCCGGTGGACTTTGCCTATTCCGGTATCGCCTGGCCCGGTTTGGGCACTTTTTTGCCTCCAAGCTGAACGAATACCTTCTCGGTTGGCTCAGAAGCCACTGTGAATCGCTGCGAAGAGGTACGAAAACCAGCCTTCATTGCTTTGCAGGTGTGCGTGCCAACTGAGAGTGTCACCGGTTCATCAGACACGGCAACCGGCTTTCCATCGCAGTATACAGAATCGCAACCTTTCGGCTCACATCGAAAGCGAACCCCTCCGAGTCGTTCAGGCGAAGGCTGCACGGCGTCAGGTTCCTGCTCGATGTGCGCCATGGATTCGATGGGTGCTTTCGGCTGTGGGCTGAGCGGCTGAGTGGCGAGCTTGGGCACTGGCGGTGTGTGAGCAGGCCCGGAGCCTGGTGGCTTTAGCGCCACCAGCCACACCATGAACGCAATTGCGCAGATCGACAGAAGGCCGCCTGCAGCGACTAGAAATACGAGCGAATTTTCCGCCACTGGGCGTGCTGTCGACGTGTCAGAGAAGCCGTCGGGAGCCAGGTTCGAAGCATTTGGCTCGCTCGGTAGAATGTTTTCTGAAACCTGCTGGGGCGCAGGATTCGTCTCCGTGTGACTGGTCGCCGGAGGTGGCGGCGTGAGCGAAGGCATCAGCAGAAGGGGTTGTGCGCTCACGAGTGCGACAGCTCGTTCTGGGATATCGAAGACGGAGGGCGGAATAACGGAGCTAGGAGCGTTCCGTGGGCTTGGCTTGGGCTCCGGTAGGAGGCGCGCCGGGGGGCGAGTGGGCGCCGGCCTTCGTGGCGGGGGCGCCGGCTCGGGCCTTTTGGCGGGATGAGTGGAAACTCTGGCAACCGTAGGATTCAGGCTCGCGAACGCGCTAGCTTGGTCCAGTACGCTTTCAAAGCGAGCGTCCGGTCGAGACGCCAACGAGGTCTCGAACCACGCGTTGAGATCTGGTGAGAATCTGTAACCAAGTGTGCGAGCTCGTTGCTCCATGGAGCCGAAGGGTTGCGTCAATTCTGCGCGGAGCGCCGTGAGGTTCACCGAGCCGGTCCCGAAGCTTCGGAAGGGCGAGCCACCCGTGAGCGAAAAGAAGGCGAGTAGGCCTAGAACGTAGACGTCCATGCTGGGGGAGGACGCCTTCGCGTCTATCCCTTCGGGGGCGGCCCATCTCGGCGTCATGGCCCACCCGGAGTACACCGGTGTTGAGCATTGGAGCGCCGAGGTTCCAAAGTCGCTGACTTTGACGGCGCGCGTCTCTGGGCTGAAGAAGATGTTAGTCGGCTTTAGGTTTCGGTGAACCATTCCTGAGGCGTGGGCCACTTCCAAGCCGGAAGCTAAGCGTTGAAGCAGCTGCGTGACAACCGCAAGGCTCAGGCTGCCTTGGTCGCGAACCAACTGAAAAAGGGAGGGAATTTCAACTTTTTCGGAAAGCGCGTAGCGTCGCTGAACGGAAGGCTCATAGCCAAACGAAAGGGGGCGGACGCAAACTTGCGAAGGGAGTTGGGCGGCTGCGCGAGCGAGCTGCTCAAGGCCGCGCCACGCTTCTGGAAGGTAGCGCGCATAGAAAAGCTTGATCACAGCACGCTTCAGAGTCTTAACATCCTCGACCTCGAAGACTTCCCCCAGGTCGCCGCGTCCGATAGGCGAAATGACTCGCCAGGCTCCTTGAAGGAGCTCGGGTGGGAGGGTTGAGTTACCCTCGGCATTTTCTTCGACGAGCTCGGCGGACATGGTTCCTTTGTGCACAATTCGCTTCAACACGACAGAACGACTAGGAAACGCGAATGCTTAGACCCTGGGGGCTCTTCGCTAGGGTTTAAGTCCGATTTCGAAGGAGCCGAGGAACCGCGCCTGGTCGTCTTCGCGCTTGCTGCCCGGGGATTCGAGGATCGAAACCTGGTAAAGTCGGGCACGGTCCAGGATGAAGTTGGCTCGGTAGCGGATCCCTTCGGGCAGTGCTGCTTCAATGCTGCGACCTGTGTGGGCGTTCAGTGAAATTGCCGAAGAGCTGACAAGCCTGCCCGCGTCGCCCAGTGCTCCCTCTACGGCAAGATCCAAAATGGAGTCAGGAGTGGCGTGGTCGACCACCGACTGCGGATAGTCGTTGTAGGCCACCGTGTAGGTTTGGTTCCCTGTTTGCACTGTGACCAAATGCACGGTCAATGGCCCTTTGCTGCTCGGCGAGGTGAGATCTTCGGTGGTGGGAGCTCCGGGCAAGAGCACTTTGAAGTTGCCGTCTTTTGACCGAAATTCCTGCCAAGTCGCAGCGTGGCACGCGAGCGCCATGGTTGCGACGAGCAGCATCTGTGCGGTTACAGCTCCACGCCACAGCCGTGTCGAACGGGGCTGAGTCCAGGGGTTGAGTCCGCGCATGTTTCTCAAGTAGCCGACGCCGGTCCTAGGTGGAACCATAGGCAGGCGGAGGCATGGTGCTGGGCCGGCCCGCGCGCACACGATCGTCGATCCAGCCGCGGTGGCGGCGCTCGTCCGCCAGGTTTGCCTCGAGGATTCGGCGGATGTCGCGTGGGAGCCCCGCAGTTTCTAGAGCGTGCTCATAGGCTTCATTGGAATCGTCTTCGTTCGAGCGCATCGCAGCCAAGATCCCCTGATCCCCGACCACGTTGCCAAAGAAGACGCGCCCCTTGGCAACCAGTCCCATGAAATCACCCCGGCTTGGAGGCTGCCCGCCTAGCGACGTCATGAGTGCGCTGAGCTCCACGACATGTCGCTCGTGATCCTCAAGGAAGCTTTGGAGGGTTGAGCGAGCGCCTTCGTTCGACAGCCTCTCGACGGCGGCTCGGTAGGCGGAGAGCGCGTCGTAGTCTGCCGAGATCAGCGACTTCAACAGGCCCAGCAACGCTTCATCACCGCTCATGGATTCGGTACTCTAGGGCGCCGCGTACCCCCCTGACCAGCCCGGCGCGAGGAACAGCCGGAATTCTCACGGATCTCCGACATCGCCGGGACCCACGCTCGGGCCTCCCAGCCTCCCCACCGAGCCATCAGCCACAGCGGCTCCGGCGTGGGGAAATCCTAGGATTGAAGAGAATCTGCGAGTGCGTTGCTCGAGGAACATCGTGGTTTAGATCTCCGGGACGGAGGCCTCCTTCTGGGGGTTCCGCTGGTGGGCAAAGCGCGCTAAGGATCAGCTTCCGATGAGTGCCGACCAGAAGGGCAAGCGCCCCACGATCCGTGGCTTTTTTGAGGAAGACACGCCGGTTCATAGCTTTAGGCCCACAGACGAGCGCAATGAAGGCGGCGGTTCATCCCAGGTGTACCATCCCCCCGCGTCGCCTCCCGTCCCTCCGGCGCACAGAACGATCGAAACCAAGCTTATCCAGCTTTCCTCCGAGATCGATCCACGTCGCGCGCTGACGCAGAAGCTGCTGGTACGACGTCCGAGTCCGTTCGTCCCGCCGGGGCTCGTAGCGCAGAAGCGGGTAAATCCTCGGTGGTCTATCGCACTTGCGGTGAGCCTCTTAGTCATCGTTAGCAGTTGGTTTGGCTGGCAGCAGATGCGTGTCACCCAGATTTCAACCGACGCCGCTGGCTCCGGAGTCCGGGCCCCAACATTCGCGCAGCAGCCACTGCCGACGCGAGTTCAAGTCGCTGCCAACTTACCGAAGGCAGCCACACTGGATCGATCGGCCCCCACAACGGCTGCCGCTCCAGAGCCTGAAGCGGCAGTGTCCCCCGAGGCTCAAAAAAACAGTAAGGTGAACTCCGGGCTAGACCATGTTCAACCGCACCGTGACTCAACAGCGCATGAAAGTGGGCACTCCGGTACAAGTACTCCCCCGCACGCCCCAGGCGAAGGCCAGCGTCCGCGTGAGGTTTGGCTACAATGAAGCACTGAGCGCCAGACAACGTCCGCAGTTTAACTGCTTGCGGTTGATGGGTTCGCTTGGGTGCGTGCTGGCTGTGTCGGCCCTGTGTCGGCCTGTTCCGGCTCAGACTGCGGATGCGCGCGCGCGTGCGTTGCAGCTCTTTCAGAAGGGGAATGAGGCCTTTGCGGCTGGCAATACGTTCGATGCTTACGACGCCTACGCGCGTGCCTTCAGCTTGAGTCCGAGTTTCGATATTGCGTGCAACCTCGGGCGTTCCGAATCTGAGATGGGGAAGCTGCGTGAAGGTGCCGGGCATCTCCGGTATTGCCTCAAGAATTTCCCGGCAAGCAGTCGCACCGAGATGCGACAGGCGGAGGCGAAGTTTGGTCAGCTCCTCAGCAAGGTTGCGGGCCAGCTCGCACAGATTGTGCTCAGCGTTGAGCAGGTGGGAGCACTGGTTTCGGTCAACGGCGAAGAGCTGGGGACCACGCCCCTTTCCGAAAGCGTCTTTCTCGATCCCGGGCGGACCAAATTAGTGGTGTCAAAGGTTGGCTACTCAGACGAGGTCTTTGAGTTTGTGGCACAGGCAGGCAGTCGTCATGAAATGAACGTTAAACTGACGCTGTATGACGGTGACAGCCAGCCGGTGCGGTCACCGACAGTCAAGAACGGGATCCCTATGCGGGTCGCACGGAGGAGCGGTTCCGGGGACTCGACGTACCGCGCGGAGGAAAGCGAAACTTTTCACTCGCCACCCCTCCGCACGGCGCTGTTGATCGGTGGGAGTGCCGCTACCTTGGCAGGGCTCAGCCTCGGGACCGTTTTCGCCATCCAAGCGGGCCACGAGCATGCAGCTTTTCGTTCGCAGCGCGGCGTTGTCGAACGGGATTTGGGTGCTGCCGGCTGCGTTGGCCAAATGGGCGCGCCGAGCTGCGTCGAACTGGAGGCGCACCGAGTATCCGCCGCGCACAAGGAACGCTTGAGCCTGTTCGCGCTGGCGTCCGCCTCGGGATTGGGGCTCGGAACAACGGCACTCTGGTTTTTTTGGGATCCGGCCCGCGCCAGCGCCGAAATCTCATTTCTCGGGGGGCCACGTGGTGCTGAGGTTGTCGTTCGGGGGGATTTTTAGGAGACGCCACGCTCATGGTTTTGCTATGGAAGTCCCATTCGCGTGATGAGAGCTGTGGTTCAAAAAGGGTTCGGGCGGGCGCTTTGCCTATTTTTGCTGTGTCTGTGCAACGGAGTGCACGCTGAGCCGTCTTCAGCTGAAATCGCGGTGGCTCGCCGTCTTTTTAAAGATGCTGCCGCGCTCGAAGAACGAGGGCGCTGGGCTGAAGCCGCCCAAACTTTGCGCGAAGCCATCGCGATCAAGGATACGCCGGGGCTTCGATTTCATCTGGCCAACGCAGAGGTTGAGCAGGGGCACTTAGTAGAGGCTGTTGTTGAATATGACAGGGCTGATGAGCTCATTGCCGCTGGCGAATCCGCACCCGACGTCGCCAAGCTTCTGGCTGCAGCACGCGAGGATCTGAAAAAACGAGTTCCCACCGTGCACGTTGTCGGGCTCGCGTCAGATGCGGGGGTTACGTTGACAATCGACGGGCGAAAGCTCGCAAGTTCACTACTAGCCCACCCCATCCCGCAGAATCCGGGGCGCCATAAGATTGTGGTGGAGTCCGAGGGGCATCAGCGTGCCGTATTTGAAGTGGATTTGATGGAAGGCGAGAGGCGGCAGATCCAGGTCAAGCTGGCCAAAGAAGCCTCCAAGGCCCAAGTTCGCCAGCGCTCCACGACCGAGTCGCTCACCACCGGTGAATCGCCTTCCTTGCCGGAGCCCCCGCCGGCACAACCGAGGAAGCATGCAGGGAGCGTCGCTCGCACCGTTGTTGTCGTCTCCGAGGTGGTGATCACCGCAGCCGGCCTGGGTGTCGGTGCTGGTTTTCTACTGAACCAAAATTCAATCGACCATCGCTCCGCGGCCCTCAACCGTGAGCTCAGTGAGATAGCCATCAGCGGGCCGCAAGATGCCAGCGTCTGCGAGATGCCGGCAGCCGCCACAACGGCCGCGAAGTGCTCCGAATTTCGTCAGACCCTGGTGGATTCGAAGCAAGCTCGGGATCTTGCGATTGTGGGCTTTGTGGGGGCTGGTGTGGGCGCGGTCGCGACGCTGATCACGCTCATCGTTTGGAACAGCTCCGGCTCCGAAGAGTCGGCCTCAACGGCGGGATCCGGTTGGCAAGCGACGCTCTCCCCGCTTGGCACGGATGGGCTTCGCGCAACGCTACAGACGCGCTGGTGAGCGCCCTAGGTATGAGTCAACGCGCCGGCACAGGTCGACGTGCTGGCACAGGCACGGGACTCGCGGGAGCCTCGCTCATTTTGCGAAGTATTCGGTGGCACGCTTGTGCCCTTTGGTCTTGAGTTGCTTGTCGGCGAGTAGCTTTTTGGCAGGTAAATTAAGTTCTTTGGTCGAGATGCCCAAACCGGACGCAATGGCCTCGATGCGTTGGCCAGGATTCTTGGTCACGTACTCAAGGAGTGTACTACCCAGCCCTTGAAGCTCGTCGGAGGTACGCTTAATGCGCGTGCCACGTTCAGAGCGGGCTTTGAGTGGCAGCGGTGAGAGCACGAGCGGCGCTGCCGTACGGGCTCTGCCGCGTCGCGGCTGTGATTCACCCAATGCATCACGAAGCGTCGCCATGGCTGCCTCGCGCACGAGATCCGTGAGCTCTTGGGTGAATACCTGGATTCGAGCCTTCATTTGGCTGTCAAAGTCGGTTGCCATTCGTCTGCTCCTTTGGGGATCCTCAATGAAAGTTGCGCGTTCGAGGCTAACGTGCGTAATAAGCGGCTGTAGGTTCTTCGCCAACCAGCCTGAGGTGATTCTCGCGGACCAAGAGCCGCATGGGGAGAGTGAGGTCTTTTGCCGAGACTCCTAGTCCCGCGCTGATTTCCTCAAGCCGTTCGCCCGGGCGGCCTTCGATGTAGTCGAGCACTTGATCGGCAAGCTTATCCACGGCCTCCTGCTCCCGCTTGCTCAGCCGTTCGGGCTCCGGCAAAGGACTGGGCGCCTTCGCCTGATTCAGCCTTTCGGGCGATTCGGGCGATAGCTCTTTAGCAACGACGAGCGGCAACGAGAGTTGTTGCTGGGTGCTCGCCTTCGCCTCGGAGAGTGCTTGTTGCAGGGCCTCATGGGTGGCTTTCTGGATAAGCACCTTCAAGTCTGCAACAAAAGCGTCACCCGCACGCTGGAAGGCACGCTCGACGTTGAACCGCGGCTGACGCGGCGTCCGTTTCATGGCGTAGGCGTTTGACACAGCTCTCCCACGTCTGTCAATTGGCAAATGCTCCGCTCGGGCACTCGGAATCTGTCGAAGGAGAGTCGCGCCGAACGATGCTTCTCGCTGAAAACGGCTCTGAGCGCCCGCACTCCGGCCCGCTCCACAGGAACGCCTCGAATCTTTATCAGCAGACAGCATCACGATATCTTCCGCTGAGCTTGGTATCTTGGGGTAGCGCTCCTGGCGGCCAGGCTGCCTTGACGAGGAGAACTCCGAAGGCGACCATGGGCGCTCGCGAGTGAGCGTTGATTGGCCGTTGCGAGGAGGAAATCGTGTCTCAACGAGTAGCGGACCCTGGTCTATTTGTCATTTTTGGTGGTACCGGCGATCTTGCCCGGCGTAAGTTATTACCTGCACTCCTTCATCTGCTGGATGCAGGCCACACCGAAAAGACACTCATAGTCGGTGTTTCGCCCGACCCCCACACGGATATTAGCTATCGGCAGCTGGTTCGTGCAGCGCTGCTTGAGGCTCAGATGCCAGCGGAACAAACGGAGAAGTTTTGCTCCGAGCACGTATTTTATCAGTGTCTGGGTGGCGCAACGCCAGCTGACTTTCAGCTGCTGGTGGCTCGCCTCCAGAGCCTCGAAGAAGCGAATGGATTTTTGGTCCAGAATCGCGCCTTCTATATGGCTTTACCACCGGACGTGTTTGCGCACACCGTCGAGGGAATTGGCGCCGCAGGGTTGAATCGCAGTCTCGGGTACACGCGAATTGTGGTCGAAAAACCCTTTGGAACTGACCTCGAGACGGCGCGTGCGCTCAACACAATGCTGCATCAGCATTTCGACGAAAAACAAATCTATCGCATTGATCACTATCTTGGGAAAGACACCGTTCAGAATCTGTTGGTGTTTCGTTTCGCAAACGCCATCTTCGAGTCACTGTGGAACCGGGATCGGGTGGAAAGTGTTGAAATCACGGTGGCTGAAGACCTCGGGGTCGGTACGCGCGCTCGCTATTACGATCGGGCCGGCGCGATCCGCGATATGATTCAGAATCACTTGGTGCAGATCCTCACGCTGTTCGCGATGGAGATCCCCATCGCTTTCCGTGCTGAGGCCATTCGCTTCGAAAAAGTGAAGGTGTTGCACAGTTTGCAGGCGCTCAAGTTGGACAAGGTAGTGCTGGGCCAATACACGGCCGGCGCCATCGCTGGCCACCCGGTGATCGGGTACTTGGAAGAGGACGGGATACTGCCGGGCTCAGTGACTCCAACCTTCGTGGCCATGGAAGTCCGCATCGACAACTGGCGCTGGCAGGGAGTGCCCTTCTATCTACGCACCGGCAAGCGCTTGCCAAAACGTGTGAGTCAGATAGCCGTCCGCTTTCGCGACGTCCCAGTGAGCCTGTTTCGTTCGATGGGTGCGGAGCTCGACACGCCGGATGTTCTGCTGATCACGCTGCAGCCGGATGAGGGTTTCTCACTTCACTTTGATGTCAAAGTGCCCGGCCCGGGCTTACATCTCAAACGCATTCCGCTTTCCTTCAAATACAAGGATGCCTTCGCCGACATGCCTGAGGCCTACGAGACGTTGCTGCTGGATGTGCTGCTCGGCGACCAAACGCTGTTTGTGCACGCTGAGGAAGTCGAGGAATCCTGGAGCTTTTTCGCGGAGCTCCTGGCGAATCCGCCGCCGATTCACGGCTATGCGGCTGGCACCGTCGGGCCGAGAGAAGCGGACCAAGTGGCGATGCTCGAGAAGGATCTTTGGTAGCCCAGAGTTATGGTAAAAACGCCCATGTTCAAACTGACAACGTCACCCAGCTTTGCAGCGCTAACACAGCACAAGGAGGGCTTGGCAACACGCCACCTGCGTGATTTATTCGAGTCAGATCCTGGTAGGTTTGAGCGTTTTAGCTTGCACCTCGAAGACATCTTGTTTGATTTTTCCAAGAATCGAATCACCGATGAAACGTTGGCGCTGTTGGTGCAGTTAGCCGAGGAAGCCAAGCTCCCCGCTTGGATAGAAAAGATGTTTTCAGGGGAGAAGATCAATGTCACGGAGGGGCGTGCTGTGCTGCACGTGGCGCTTCGGCAACAGGGCCCGGCGCCGCTCTTGTTTGAAGGGCGTGATGTGATGCCCGAGGTGCGTGGAGTGTTGCAAAAGATGCGACGCTTCTCGGATGGCGTGCGCGAGGGGACCTTCAAGGGCTTCACCGGCCGCCGTATCACCGACATCGTGAATATCGGCATTGGAGGCTCGGATTTGGGTCCGTTCATGGTGACGGAGGCGCTTCGGCCCTATTGGCAGCCCGGCTTGAATGCTCACTTTGTTTCGAACGTGGACGGCACGCACTTGGCCGAGACGCTGAAGCGGCTCAATCCGGAAACGTGTTTGTTTCTTGTCGCCTCCAAAACATTTACGACCCAAGAAACGCTGACGAACGCGCACTCAGCGCGGGCCTGGCTGTTGGAGCATCTGAAGGATGAGCGCGCCGTGGCTCACCACTTTGTGGCGCTCTCCACCAATCAGAAGGAAGTGGTGCGGTTTGGCATCGATCCCGAAAACATGTTTGAGTTTTGGGATTGGGTGGGTGGCCGTTACTCATTGTGGTCGGCGATTGGGCTGTCCATTGCCATCCTGCTAGGAATGGACCACTTCGAACAGCTTCTAGCCGGTGCGAACGACGCAGACGTGCATTTCCGGAGCACGCCACTTCGCCAAAACATCCCGGTTATCATGGCGCTCTTGGGCGTTTGGTACACGAACTTCTGGGGCGCCGAATCGCACGCCATTTTACCCTACGATCAGTATCTCCACCGCTTTGCCGCGTACTTTCAACAGGGCGACATGGAGAGCAACGGCAAGGGCGTCGATCGCGACGGTGCGCGCATCACGGACTACGAGACCGGGCCCGTGATCTGGGGTGAGCCAGGCACCAATGGGCAACACGCTTTCTACCAGCTGATCCATCAAGGCACCCGGCTGATCCCGGCGGATTTTCTGGCCCCGGCGCAATCTCAGAATCCGCTTTCGGACCACCACAACAAGCTCTTGGCGAATTTTTTCGCTCAAACAGAAGCGCTCATGCGAGGCAAGACGGAGGCGGAAGCGCGCGCCGAGCTTGCCAAAGCCGGGGCCAGCCCAGAACAGCAAACGGCGCTAGCGGTTCACAAGAGCTTCCTCGGGAATCGGCCCACCAACTCCTTTCTGTTCAAGCGTCTCACGCCGCGGACGCTGGGCAGGCTCATCGCGTTTTATGAGCACAAAATATTCGCGCAGGGGATCCTCTGGAATGTGAACAGCTTTGACCAGTGGGGTGTGGAGCTTGGGAAGCAACTAGCGAACGCTATCCTTCCGGAGCTGCTCGGACCCGAGTCGGTGGCCTCGCACGACAGCTCCACCAATGGGCTCATCAACTACTTTAAAGAACAGCGCTGAAAACGGGCCGCGTTCAAACGCGGATTCGAGAGTTTTTCCCCCTGGAGGATGTCATGACACAAGCACTTGGGCAGTTCGGAATGATTGGGATGGCCGTGATGGGGCGCAACCTTGCGCTGAACATCGCAGATCATGGTTTTCGCGTCGCGGTGTGGAATCGAGAACCACTCCTGACCGATGACGCAGTCAAAGAGAGCGGCGGGCGCTTGATCGCAACCGCCTCGCTCGCGGAGCTGGTGCAGAGCTTGGAGAAGCCACGCAAGATCATGATGATGATTCAGGCAGGCAACCCCGTGGACAGTGTGCTTGAACAGCTGAAGCCTCTGCTCGAGTCCGGCGATATCGTGATCGATGGTGGCAATTCGCTGTTCGAAGACACGCGTCGGCGCGAAGCCATGTATCGTGAAACCGGGCTTCGATTCATGGGAGCTGGGGTATCTGGTGGTGAGGATGGTGCTCGGCACGGTCCTTCCCTGATGCCCGGAGGGGATCCCGAGGCGTATGAGGCGGTTCGACCTGTTTTCGAGGCGATTGCCGCACAGTCTGACTCCGGTGCGTGCGTGACGTATTGTGGAGCGGATGGTGCCGGGCACTTCGTCAAGATGGTTCACAACGGCATCGAATATGCTGACATGCAGTTCATCGCGGAAGCGTATGATCTGCTGTCGAGCGTGTTGGGGCTTTCGGCGGCGCAGATTGGCGACATTTTTGAGGAATGGAATCGCGGGCCGTTGGAGTCATTTTTGATTGAAATCTCGGCGAAGATCTTCAAGGTCAAGGACTCTAAAACGGGCGGAGCGCTGGTGGATTCGGTGTTGGATAAGGCGGGCCAAAAAGGCACCGGCCGCTGGACGGCGCAGGTGGCGCTAGAGCTCGGGGTAGCGATTCCGTCGATTGCAGCGTCCATCGATGCACGAGTGCTCTCGAGCATGAAGGAGGAGCGTGTCGTTGCGAGTACGTTGCTCCGCGGCCCTCAGAATGCGGTTGGGATTGAGAAGGGCCAGTTCGCGAGTGCCGTGCACGATGCACTCTATGCGGCTAAGATTGGCGCCTACGCGCAAGGCATGGCGCTCCTAGCCGCAGGCGCCAAAAAATATGGTTGGGCGATCAATCTCCGGGAGATCGCTCGCATTTGGAAGGGGGGTTGCATCATTCGCGCACGCTTTCTGGATTCGATCATGAAGGCGTATGAAAGTAACCCAGAGCTGCCTAATTTGTTGCTCGATCCGCAGTTCGCTGACTGGGTAGCAACGCGCCAGACCCCGTGGCGTAGTGTGCTCAGCCAAGCGTTGCTGCATGGCGTTCCTGTGCCAGGGATGGCTTCGAGCCTTGCCTACTACGATAGCTATCGCAGGGCCGAGCTTCCTCAAAATCTGACACAAGCACAGCGCGATGCCTTTGGTGCTCACACTTATCAGCGCAAGGACGACCCCAACGGGCCTTTCCTACATACCGAATGGCTGGGTCACGGATAGCCTCGTCGAGCACTCAAATTTAAGCCACGAGCGAGGGATTGCGAGCCGACGGTGGATCGGTCGAGGGAGCCAAGTTCGGATCGGTGTAAGCAATGCGGATTTGATCGCGCCCTTGGAGCTTCGCCTGATACAGAGCTTCGTCTGCCCGGCGCAGCAAGAGTTCAGGTGTCTGTCCATTGTCGGGAAACACCGCAACGCCGATGCTGAGCGTAACGGGTCCGAGTGCTCTGCCATCGTGATGCAGCTTCAACGCCTTGACCTCCACGGCAAGCTTCTTCATGCGGTCGGTGGCGTTGGCGATCGAGCATTCTGGCAAAATAAGCGCAAATTCTTCGCCGCCAAACCGACAAGCAATATCTTCACGTCGCACGCGGACCTTCAGTAGGCGGCCCAGCTCACGAAGCAAAATGTCACCCGCTTCGTGGCCGAAGGAGTCGTTGAAGCGTTTGAAATGGTCCACGTCGATCATCACGACTGTGAGCGGTTGGCTATGGCGCTTGGCGCGATAGATCGCCTGGTCGAGGCCTTCTTCCATGTATCTTCGATTGTAGAGGCCCGTGAGCGGCTCACGAATCGCCTGGTCGCGCAGGGTCATTCTGAGCTTCACGTTAGCGAGTGCGAGCTCGATGCCGTCGGCAACGGCAAGAATCAGCGGTCGCCCAGCGTGCACGGTTTCTTCTGGATGAGCGACATGGAGCACTCCTAAGAGTGTCCCGCGTGCGATCATGGGCGCGCAGGTGTAGGGTCCACTGTGTCCGGAATCGACGTGGGCGCACACGAGATCAAGAGCTGGATCGTCCACGCGGTGTGCATTCCCGCGTCGTACCGCCCAACAATCTTCTGGTGAGTAGACGGGGCGTAGAGCTATCGGTGTGCCAGCGACGCCACCCCAGGTTACTACCTGCTCGAGGCGTTTGCGTGAATGTGAAAGGATCGAGAGTGCACCGGGCTGTCCTGGGAAGAGCTTGCGCATGATGCAGCCGATCACCTGAAAGGCTTCTTCATCATCGCGGCAAGTCTGCAGAAGCTCGCTCATTTCCTGCAGAATCTCGGTTTCCTTGTTTTTTCTTTCGAGCTCTTCGGCCCAGCTCTTCAGCTTTCGATTCGCCTCGGAGATCTCTTCTTGGGCAACTTTACGTCGCGTCGTATCTTCGATCGTGCCTAGGATTTGTACGACGCCCCCATCGGAGCCACGCTTGAAGACGGTGTCTCTGGACAAAAGCCAGACCCATTCGCCTTCATAGTGTTGAACTCGACCTTCGAAAGGAACGATGGTTCCGTCCCGGGCGTCGCGTAGCCTTTCGAGGTGGTCGCGGAAACGCGGCAGATCTTCCGGGTGAATGATGCTTTGAAAAAGCGCGGCCACGTCGGGTGCGGTCTCTTCAGGCGGGTAGCCGAGGATCTTGGCCATGCCGCGATTGGAGTAAAGGTAAGAGCGTCGATCGAGATCATAGAGGTAGACCGCGTACGGGGTGGACTCGGTGATGCGTTCGACAAACAGCTTATTCTGCTCGGCCTCGCGCTGCGCGTGCACACGCTCCGTCACGTCCGCAACCACACCGAGATAGCCCGTAATTTGAGCGTCTTGTCGCATGGGGCTGGCCTCAGCCACGACCCAGCGCAGCGTCCCGTCTGGCCTCAGGACTCGAAATTCTTGAGCGAAATCCTCACCTTGATCGGTGATGCTCTGCCACGCTCCAAGCACCTTGTTGCGTTCATCCGGGTGCACCGAACGGGCCCAACCGGTACCGAGGGATTCCTGTTCTGTCATCCCGGTGAGGTCTTGCCAGCGCCGGTTCACAAACACAAATCGGCCATGGCGGTCGGTCTGATAGATGCCCACGGGTGCGTTGAAGACACGAGCATTCAGCTGACTTAGATCGCGCTGAGCTAACAACTCAGCTTTCTCAAATTCGCGTTGACGGTTCATGCGATGTTTGAGCGAGAGCGCGTCGGTCACATCGAGCGCCGCGGCTGAAATGGATTTTTCTATTGGGTCGAGCGCAAGCCACCAACGCAGGACTCGGGCTTCACCGCCACCGGCACACGTCGTGTCGAAGCTTATCGGGGTCCCGAGCGAGAGTCCGCGCATTTCAGCCAGGACAACGTCACGTTCGTCGTCGGCCACACACTCTTCGAATCCGCGTCCCATCCAATCTTGCGCGTGGCCACCAAGCCGTGTCGCCAGTTCCTCAGGGACGTCGAGAAACTTACCACTCAAGGTGAGCTTGCACAGAAGGCCGGGGACCAAGTGGGCGGAAGAGACGCGCTCTTTAGCGCCGGCGACAACTGAGGGCGGCATGCTGAGGATACCTACGGCCAGAACCGTCGGTTGCTTGAGCCAGTCTGAAATGGACTGTCCCCAATTGAGACGTATGGGTTCAGGTCAAACCATAAACACCTCACAAAATGGCGATTTTTCTCAATATGTTAAGTCCGCGATGAACTGAACCGTTCGAGCGTTTGGAAGCTTTGCTAACCGGAATGAAAATTCTAATTGTTGATAGTGACCGAGACCGAGCCAATGGCCTCAAGCTGCGCCTTGTGGAACGCGACGCATCGTTCCAAGTCGTCACGGCTGAGTCGGCAGAGAGTGCTGTGCGAGTTCTTGAGCTTGGCGTGATCGACGCGCTCATCACCCAGGAGAAGCTCTCCGATAGCTCGGGCCAAGATCTGCTCGGTCGAGTGGCATCGAGCCAATCCCAGGTGATGCGGTTGCTTCTCCTTCAACCTGGCGCTCTGGCGGAATCTGCCCCGGTGAATTCCGTTGCCCACCAGACCCTGCTGAACGGTTCGGATGAAACGTTGCTGCTCAAACTGCGACAGTGCGGACGGATTCGAGAATTGGTCGTGGATCCGTGGTTGCGGAAAGTGGTTGGGCAAGGAGACGCTTTACCGTCGCCACCGAAGACATTGCTTGAGCTTCGTCGGCTGCTCGAACGAGAGGACGTTTCGGTGCAGGCTGTTTCCGAAGTGATCGAGCGTGACCCTGGATTGGCGTCTGCCATCTTGCGCCTGGCAACGTCGGCGTATTTTGGTCTCCCGCGTAAAGTTCATAAAGTCTCCGACGCCGTGATGTACGTAGGACTTGGGACGGTGAAGGCGCTGGCTCTCAGTACGAAGGTGTTCCAGAGCTTCCGACTGCCGCTGCATTGCACTTTTTCTCTGGAAAACCTTCAGAGCCACAGCCTGGCGGTAGCTCAGGTGGCAAGGAACCTCTTCGATAGCCCGAGGCGCGCAGAGGAAGCATTTTTGGCGGGCCTCTTTCATGACCTGGGTAAGTTGGTCTTGGCCTCGCGGGTGCCCACCATGTACGCGGAAGTGCTGCGCGCCTCCGCAGAGAGCGGAAGCACGATACATGGTGTTGAACATGAGCTGTTCGGCACAACGCACAGTGAAGTCGGAGCCTATCTACTAGCGCTCTGGGGTTTTCCTATCGACTTGGTTGATGCCGTACTTTTGCATCACGCGCCGGTTCCAATGGTGGGAACAGAGCTGCATCTTGCGGTGTCAGTGGGTTACGCCGACAAGCTCGCGAATGGGCGACAGATTGACGCCGAGTACGAGGCTTCGCTCAAACGCGCGGGTGTGGATGTGGGGCGCGCGCGCTGGTACGCGGAAGAGCACCGATTGTTGGCGTAAAGCCCAAGAAGCGGGGTGCAGAGCGAGCTTGGCTGGGGTCGGGTTGCCCAGCGTCCTAAAGCCCAGCTACTCTCGACGGGCACTGCAGAAATTCGTCGGGAAAGGAGGGCTGAAGCATGAAAACTATTGAGTTTTTCCGAGCGTCACGCGCCGTCCAGGATAGGTTCACGCACTCAGCGCGTGGACTATCTCAGCCTGCGCCCGTGCTTTTCAAGGCGAGGGTGGCTGTCGGTTGGCAGGTTGCCCTTCTTGGCAGTGGTCTCGCGCTCGCCGGAGGCCTGGCAGCGGCAGCGATTGGTTTTGCGGATCCCAATAGCCCGCTTGCGATTTCTCCTGCCTGGATGTCGGCTGTTTACGGCGGGCTCGTGTTCCTCGTGTTCCTCGGCCTGCTCGTGGCGCGGGTTCGCTACAAAGCCCCAAGGCTACTGCCCTACCTGCCTGGGCACTATCTTTTCCCATTTGGCGTGATCGATGCCTCCACGCCAAGCTTCAGAGTCTTCGCGCTCGACGAGTTACTGACGGTTGAGGCATCGGGCACGCAGCTAACACTTAAGTTCAAAGAGGCTCAGTTTCAGTTTGAGGTTGGTAAAGCTGACGAGGCGAAGCAGCTCGTCACATCCGTGCAAGCTGGTAAGCTCGTGGTGGAGTCACTGCTCGGGGCGATGAATCACCGCGAGTTGGCCGCGCTCGATCCCTTGCGCGATACCGGGTTTTCGAACCCGTTTTCACCTAAAACACCCCATCAACAGCCGGTACAACGCCGATTGTTTTTGGCGATGCTGGTGGTAGCGCTGCCGGTGTCCGCGGGTCTTGGTTGGGGTTTCCGGGAGTTCCGAAATACTTTCAGCGAACAGCGCCTTTTTGATCGAGCGTGCCTTGATAACACTCCTTCGGCTTATCAAAAGTACCTGGAGCGGGGCGGCAAGAGGGCTGTCGTTGTGGACACGTTCTTGCCGCGAGCAGAGTTAGCGCTGGCGGCGCGCACAGGGAACGTGAGTGAGCTCGATGCCTTTGGTGCCAAGCATCCCGAAAACAGGATCGCGGCCGAGATCCGTGCGGCATTGAAGAATGCTTTGCTCGCTGAGCTTCGGCGCGCCAAAGCAGTCGGCACGGTGTCAGCGCTGCGAGCTTTTAGGGAGCGATTTGCGGTCCATCTGGAGCTGTTCGCGCCTGAATACGCGCGCGCGCAGGCTGAGTTTTATGCCGGCATTTTGGCCAAATACGAGGAATCGCCCACGTATTCGCCCAAGCTTGTGACGCTCGTCGGTCGGTTGCTGAACTTGTCGAGGAACTCTCCGGCTCAGGCACTCGTGCGTTTTCGGAGGGTACTTCGCGCGAGCCTCACCTTGGCTGATCGGCAGGTGCAAAAGAGCCTGTACTACATGGGCCCTGAGTCGCTGCCATCTCAGTATTTCGACGCCAAGAGTTCAGCGCCTCGTGAAGCTAGGGTGGGCGAGACTTTGATCAAGAAGTGGCAGCAGATCTTCCCTGAAGATGTGTTGAAGTTCTCGCTCGGGCCAGCAGTCGAAGAGACCGAAGGGACTCCTATTGTATTTCCCGTTCCCACATTGCTGGTTGAGTACGTGGTAGGTGGCGCTGGGATCTTTCTTAGCAAGAAACCACGCGGAGTCTTCGTCGGCGTTGGCTTGGTATTTATAGCTAGTTTTTCAATTCCGGACGTTGCGGAGAGCTTGGAGTTTAAGGGGTCGTCCTGGAAGGTACCGGATTTTACGAGCCTGGCCGGCGGGGAGGGCACGGTAAAGGGCGTGTACGAAAGCGTTGCCCAGGATGGATTTGATCGATTTCTGCGCCTGTACGACGCGGAGTATTTTCAGGCAGGAGCGCCACACCGGGCAGAGTGACACTTGACGCTGACACGCTCTCATGGGAGAGGCAGAGCCATGAATCCCGAGCAGCAGGAGATCGTCGCCTGTATGGACGCGTTCGTCGAAGACTTGGTACGCGCGGTGGATCAAACCATCCGTCAAACCATCGCGGCTGAATTGGAGCGGATCCGCGCCAATCCCATGGTGGGATTCAAGAAGCCCAAAGCGCCCCGCAAGCCAAAGCGAGATCCCGCCGAAGCACGAATTCGTGCTCCGAGGCCACCCAGGCCGCCGAAAGAGCGAAAGCCTCGCAAGAACGCTAACGCGAATGCCGGTGCCGATGTGGCGCCCCCAGCTCCGCTCTTTGTCTACAAGCGAGCCAAGGACGGTCGCATCGAACGCTTGAATCGCCGCGATGAGGCTGAGCCAGGCGATGCCGACAACGGCCAGCTGCCTGAGAGCTGAGAGTTACAGAATCTAAGACAGCAGAATCAGCTTCAAGCGCAGCGTCACAAGTTGGTCGCCACGTTGGACGGTGATCTCGACGGTCTCGCCGGCGGAGTGGCGATCGAGTTCGTTGTAGAGATCATCGTACGTCTGGATCTCTGCCGCGGCGATCTTCACGATGACATCGCCCAGCTCGGGGCCGGCATTGGTTTGGCGAATGCCCTGAAGCCCGGCTTTTTCTGCGGGGCCACCCTCCACAACATTCAACACCACCACACCGCGAATGCCGACTCGGCGCTCAATCCTGCCATTGGGATCGATTTGCACCCCGAGGCCAACCTGCTCGGCGCGTCCGGTGCGAATGATCTGGGGAACAATTCTCGCGACCGCGCTCACGGGCACAGCAAAGCCAATCCCAGCGGAGGCACCGCTCGGCGAGTAGATGGCGGTGTTCATCCCGATC